>JBBQTX010000015.1:0-15718 GCA_038234475.1 Caulobacterales bacterium
AGGGCTCGCCCCCGACCCGCAACCTGCAGCTCGACACCCTGGTCGGCGTGCTGGACGGCTCGGTACTGGTCCAGAACCACTGCTACCGCGCCGACGAGATGGCGGTGATGATCGATATCGCCAAAGAATTCGGCTACCGCATCACCGCCTTCCACCACGCCATCGAAGCCTACAAAATCGCGCCGCTTCTGGCCCGCGAGGGCATCTGCGCCGACATGTGGGCCGGCTGGTGGGGCTTCAAGATGGAGGCGCTCGACGCCGTCGAGGCCAATGCCGCGCTGGTCGATGCGCCCTCAGGCTCCTGCGCCGTCATCCATTCCGACGACGCCGAACTGACCCAGCGGCTGAACCAGGAGGCTGCGGCCGCCCTGGCCGCCGGCCGCCGCATCGGCATGACCATCACGGAGGAGCGGGCGATCGGCTGGATCACCCTCAACCCGGCCCGGTCGCTCGGCATCGCCGACCAGACCGGATCGCTGGAGACCGGCAAGCGCGCCGACGTAGTGATCTGGAGCGCCAATCCGTTCAGCGTCTATGCGCGCGCCGATCAGGTCTTCATCGACGGGGCCCTGACCTTCGACCGGGCGAACCCGGCCTATCAGCCGCTGTCCGATTTCGAACTCGGCCAGCCCGGTTACGCCCAGGCCGCCGCCACCGTGCCGCAGGGAGCCCGCTGATGCGCCTCAAGAGCCTCATCCTCGGCGCGGCTTGCGCCGTCGCCCTTACATCCCCCGGAATTCCTTCAACGGCTTGGGCCCAGTCCCTGACCGCCATCACCGGCGGACGGGTACTGACCGGAACCTCGGTGATCGAGAACGGCACGGTGGTGATCCAGAACGGCCGGGTCGTCTCGGTCGGGACTGGCGGCGCCCCTGCCGGCGCCCGCATCATCGACGCGCGGGGCAAGGTGGTTTCGCCCGGCTTCGTCGCGGTCGACTCGGGTCTCGGCGGGATCGAGGTCTCCTCGGTCGGCGGTTCAGACGATCTGCGCAACGGGGCCAATTCGATCAGCGCCTCTTTCGATGTCAGCTACGGCCTCGACCCCTGGTCCTTCACCCTGCCAGTGGCCCGCCTCGGCGGCATCACCCGGGCCGTTGTCGTGCCCAGCCACGCGGGCGGCGGTGGCGGCGGCGGCGGTCACGCCCATGACGATTCGGACTTCGCCGGTGTCGGCCACGGCGGCTACCAGTCGCCCAGCCTGTTCGCGGGCCAGGCCGCGATCATCCATTTGGGCCCCGATCTTGAGGGTGGGGGCGCCGACATCCTCGTCAAGCCGCGCGTGGCCATGGTCGCTCCATTCGGCGAGGCCGGAGCCGGCATCGTCGGCGGCGCGCGCGGGGCCCAGTTCACCCAGTTCAAGGAATCCCTGGCCGAGGTTCGGCTCTATGCCCGCAACCGCGGGGCCTATGACCGGGCCGGCCTGCGCGATCTCAGCCTGTCGCGTGCCGATCTGGAGGCCCTGATCCCGGTCGTCAACGGCACCATGCCGCTGATCGTAACGGTGCGGCGCGCCGCCGACATCCAGCAGGTTCTGCGCCTCGCCCGCGAGGAAGGGGTCAGGATCATCCTCGACGGTGCCGAGGAAGGCTGGCTGGTCGCCGCTCAGATCGCGGCGGCCAATGTGCCTGTGCTGCTGAACCCGCTGGCCAATCTGCCGGGCAATCTCGAGACCCGGGCGGCGCGGATGCAGAACGCCACGGTGCTGAACGCGGCGGGCGTGGTCATCGCCATCAAGGGCAATGACGGCGCCCACCGGGTCCGCGAGACCCGCTACAACGCCGGCAACGCCGTCTCGCACGGCCTGCCCTATGACGCCGCCATTGAGGCCATCACGGTCAATCCGGCGAAGATCTTCGGCATGACCGGCCAGTTCGGCGAACTGCGCGCCGGTGCCGCAGCCGATGTGGTGATCTGGTCCGGCGATCCGCTGGAGCCGCTCAGCAACGCCGAGACCATCTTCATCGGCGGTGCCGAACAGGCCCCGACCAGCCGCCAGTTCCTGCTCCGCGACCGCTACCGCGACGGCGGCGAAGGCGCGCTCCCTCCGGCCTATACGCGGTAGGGCTCAGCAGGAGCTGAGTACGAGTGAAGAGTGCTAAGTGAGCGAGAGGTGAGCAGGCTACGAGGCGTCGATGCATACGCATACCCGCTCACCCCTTGCTCACTAACACTTGTCACTCACCCCCCCTGCACCGCTAAACTCCGACCATGCCCGCCCCCCGCCTGTTCATCGACGCCGACGCCTGTCCGGTGAAGGACGAGGTATATCGCGTGGGCGGGCGCTACGGGCTGCATGTGTTCGTGGTGTCGAACAGCTGGATCAACACGCCGCGCGAACACTGGATCGAACAGGTGGTGGTCGACGCGGGCCCTGACCTGGCCGACGACTGGATCGCCGAACGGGCCGGGCCGGGGGATGTCGTCATCACCTCCGACATCCCGCTGGCCGACCGATGTCTGAAGGCCGGGGCCCAGGCGCTCAAGTCCAACGGCCAGCCCTTCACCCCGGACTCGATCGGCGCGGCCCTCGCCGGTCGGATGGTCGGCGAGCATCTGCGGTCGATGGGCGTGGCGACCAGCGGGCCGCCGCCATTCGGGCCCAAGGACCGCTCGGCCTTCCTGCAGGCGCTGGACCAGGCCGTGGTCCGGGCCCGGCGGGTCCTTTCATCGGGGGCGGAGCGATGACCGTCATCCCTGATAACGAGCTGGAGTTTCACTTCTTCCGCTCGGGCGGCCCGGGCGGCCAGAACGTCAACAAGGTCTCGACCGCCGTCCAGATGCGGTTCGACGCCCGCAATTCGCCTTCGCTGACGGAGCCGGTGCGGGCCCGGCTGATGAAGGCGGCGGGCAGCCGGCTGACGCTGGATGGCGTGATCCTGATCACCGCCGTCCGCTTCCGCACCCAGGAGCGCAACCGGGCCGACGCCATCGCGCGGCTGCAGGGTCTGATCGACAAGGCCTCCGTCGCGCCGGTCTATCGCATTCCGACCAAACCCACCCGCGCCTCGAAAGAGCGGCGCCTGGAGGGCAAGGTCCGGCGGTCGACGATCAAGAGCGGCCGAGGCAAACCGGGCCTGGCGGACTGACCGGCCGACCGGCTTACTCGGCCGGGAAGAGCTGTAGCGCCGAAATCTTGCCCTCGTCGGTCAGGCTGACCACCCAACGGGTCGCCGCATTGGCGAAGACCACAGCGAAGTAGTCATACTCCTCCCGGCTGCCGACGAAGTCGATTGTTCGCAGAGGGCCGAATTGCTGGAAAAGCGGCTTTATCGCCGTCTCTTGCTGACGAAGCTGAACCGCCAGGTTCTCGGTCAGCATCGAATAGTCGATGGTCCCGGCTTGGGCGCTGGCGATATAGGCGCGCAGGGTTTCCTCCGAAGCCGGGTTGGGCGCGGCCGTTCCCAAGGCCGGAGCCGGGGCGGCAGGCGTGACCGGCGTTGCCTGAGCCGGAGCGGGCGTCGGAACAGGCGCGGCAGCCGCCTGCGCGGGCCGGTCGAAGGTGTTGGGCATGGATCCGGCGGCGACCTGGGCCGAGGCCGAAGCGGCGGTCGCGACAGCGCCAAGCAACAGGGCGGCGGCGATCAGAAGCGGCTTCATCGGTCGACTCCAAGACTGGAAATCAGACGATGGCGGGCCAAAGCGACAGAACAAGGGCCGAGACCGAGGCGGCCAGTGCGAGCGTGACACAAACGATGATCCACGCCGGTGTGTGGGCTTCGCGGATCACCACGGTTTGCGGCTGCGGCGGGTTCCGGGCCAGTCGCGCCAGGGCCTTCAGCGTGGCCCTTGCCTCCTCAATGCCGTCACGCACCTGGGCCTGGGGTCCGAGTTCGCGCCGGATCCAGCGCTCTACCACCGGCTGGGCCGCAGCCCACAGGTCGTGGTCCGGGTTCAACCGCCGCGCCACGCCCTCGACCGAAACCATGGTCTTCTGCAGCAGGATCAGTTCGGGACGCAGATGCATGTCGAACAGGTCGGTGATCTCGAACAACTGGCCCAACAGCCGGCCCATCGAGACCTGCGAAGCCGCCTTGCCGATGACCGGCTCGCCAACCGCGCGCAACGCCTGGGCGAAGGCCTCGACCGAATGTTTAGGCGGGACATAACCGGCCTCGAAATGGACGCGGCTGATGCGGTCATAGTCACGGCTGAGAAAGCCCCACAGGATCTCCGCCAGATAGCGCCGTTCCGCCGGACCCAGCCGCCCGACAATGCCGAAGTCGATCGCCGTCAGCTCGGCCGGCGCGTGACAGAAAAGGTTGCCCTCGTGCAGGTCGGCGTGAAACGCCCCGTAGTCCAGCGCCTGACTGAGGAAGGCGCGCACGACATTGTCGGCCAGCGCGTTCTTGTCCAGCCCCGGTTGTTCGGCGGCCAGAGGGTCGGTCATCGGCATGCCGGGGGCCCATTCCAGCGTCAGCACCCGTTTGCCGACCCCGTCCCAGATCACGGCAGGGGCGGTCATGTGGCCGCCCGTGTCGGACTGACGGTCCATGATGTCCTTCAGCTCGGACGCGGCGGCCGCCTCCAGCCGCATGTCCAGTTCCATCTGCAGCGCGCGGGCGATGGTCTCGACGAAGGCCGACGGTTCCAGCCGCCGGGCCAGCGGCACGAAACGCACCGCCAGACGGGCCGCCAGCCGCATCGAATCCAGCCCCTCGGCGACGCGCCGCTCGACCCCGGGGCGCAGCACCTTGACCGCCACCTTGCGACCGTCGGCCAGCCAGGCCGGGTGGGCCTGGGCCAGCGAGGCGGCGGCGACCGGGGGGCCGAAGTCGGTGAACAGGCTTTCGACCGGCCGGCCCAGCGCCCGCTCGACCTCGCGCCGCGCCTGCTCGATGGGAAACGGTGCGAGGGCGTCCTTCAGCCGGCCCAGATCGCGGGCGAACTGGACCCCGAAGATGTCGGCCCGCGTGGCCAGCACCTGACCCAGTTTGATGGCGACCGGCCCCAGATGTTCGAACGCCTTGCCCAACCGCTGGCCCGGTCGGCCCTCGCGGGCCTCGCGCCCGGCGCAGGCATGCAGCAGGTGGGCGGGCCAGCGGACCCAGACCGGCAGCAGGGAGGTGATCTCGCGCGGCACCAGCGCATCGTGACGCACCAGGATCCAGCCCCAGCCCAGCAGCCTGAGCCAGGCGCCGACCGGGTTGCGCACGGCCAAGGCTGCGGGCGGCGGTGGCGCGGTGCGATAGTCGGCGGGGCTGGTCAGATCGCCCATCCATGGTGAATGGCCGCGACCCCGCCCGACAGATTGGTCACGGCGACGCGGCTGAACCCGGCGTCCTCGATCATTGACTTGAAGGTCGACGGGTCAGGAAAACGGCGGATGCTCTCGACCAGATATTGGTAGCTGGCGCGGTCACCGGCGACCCAGCCGCCGATACGCGGAATGGCATGGAAGGACCAGGCGTCATAGGCCTTGCGGATCGCCGAGGCTGTCGGGCGCGAAAACTCCAGACAGAGGAAACGCCCACCGGGCTTCATCACCCGCCGCGCCTCCCTTAGCGCCTGCGGAATGTCAGCCACATTGCGGATGCCGAAACTGATCGAATAGGCGTCGATCGACGCGTCGGGCAGCGGCAGGGCCATGGCGTCGCCCACCGACCACTGCATCTCCGGCTCGCCGCCCTTGGCCACTCCGGCCATGATCATTTCGGCGTTGTAGTCGAGCACGATGACCGAGGCGTCGGGATTTGACGGTCCGGGTCCGCCCCGCCGCGTCTGGGCCGCGCGGGCCATCCTCGCATAGCGGCGCGCCATGTCGCCGGTGCCGCCAGCCACATCGAGAATGGTCTCGCCGGGACGCGGGTTGAGTTTGGCCGCCGCCGCGTCCTTCCACAGCCGGTGCACGCCCCCGCTCATCAGGTCGTTCATCAGGTCGTAGCTGGAGGCCACGCTGTCGAACACGCCGCGCACCATCCGCACCTTTTCCGTCGCGTCGACGTCGCGAAAGCCGAAGGACGAGGTCTTGCCGGAAGAAGCGTCGGGCGAGGCGGAGACGTCGGTCATGACGGCGGTCTAGCGCGTCGTCCGCACGGCGTCACCGGGCCGCGTGGTCGCGGTCCGGATCAGCCCGCCGCGCCGGCGCTCGGTCGCGGCACACCGAGATCCTTCATCACCCCGCGCATGGCCGCGTAGCAGCCGCAGGCCGCCCCCTCCAGCGCGCCACGATCCAGCACCTCGACCCAGCCACGTCCACGGCGGATCAACTCCTTGTCCTCCATCTCCGCCCCGACCTCCGACACGGTGGCGCGACGCACGCCGAGCATCCCGGCGATATCGGCCTGGGTCAGGGCGAACCGGTCGCCGCCGGCCCGATCGTGGATGGTCAGCAGCCAGCGGGCCAGCCGCTCGTCCAGCCGGTGCTGGGCGTTGCAGGCCGCAGTCTGCTGCACTTGGGCGAACAGGCCTTCGGTGAACCGGGACAGGGCCGCGCGCATCGATGCGCTCTTGCCCAGCGCGGCAGCGAACACATCGGACGGGCAGCAGGCCGAGATACCCTCGACCTGGGCGATGGCGCGGCTGGCGGCGCGGCCATTTTGCGGCCCGCATGTGACCCCTACCAGGCCCTCCCGGCCGATGACGGCCGTCTCGACCATACGGTCGTCGTCCAGCAAGGTCATCAGCGAGACGACCCCGCTCAGCGGGAACCAGACCTCTTTGACCGCCTCACCGGCGTCGTAGAGCATCTGGCCCTGAACGAAGGATTTTTCGCTCAGATGCGGCTCGATCCGACGCCGGTCCGCCGGTTCGAGGGCGGCGATCCACATATTGTCCACGGCAGGCTCCCATCCTGATGGCGACGCTCGGTAACGCCAAGCTTCACCGGCTGTTCCCGCCGCCGCTTGTGGAGGGGCGACGGGCGCGATACGGCGAAGGACACGGAGACGACCCATGGCCGATCGGATTGACGTTGCGGAAGCCTTGAAAGGCCTGCCGCTGTGGCGCGAGGGGGCGGGCGAGCGGCCCGCCGTCGAACGCCGGCTGGTCTTCGGTGATTTCAACGCCGCCTTCGGCTTCATGACCCGCGTGGCCCTGATAGCCGACAAGGTCGACCATCATCCGGAATGGTCGAATGTGTATAATCGGGTCGACATCCTGCTCACCACCCACGACGCGGGTGGCGTGACCGGCAAGGATCTGGACATGGCCCGCTTTATCGACCGGGCTGCGGCCGAAGCGGGAGCGAAATGATGGTGGACAAGGCGGGACGGGTCGCGGGCAAACAGGCCCTCATCACCGGGGCGGCTGGCGGGCTGGGCGAGGCCATGGCGTGGATGCTGGCGCGCGAGGGTGCCAAGGTGGCGGTCACCGACGTCAATCTGCAGGGCGTCCGGACCCTGGCCGATGCAATCAACGCCGAGGTCCCCGGCTCGACCTTTGCCTTCCGCCACGACGTCACCGACGAGGCCGAATGGATTTCGGTCATCGATCAGGCCGTCGCGGCCATGGGCGGGCTGTCGATCCTGGTCAACAACGCGGGCATCGGCGGCGACCTGAAATTCGTCGAGACCGACACGCTGGAGAATTGGCG
Source organism: Caulobacterales bacterium (assembly GCA_038234475.1). Lineage (GTDB taxonomy): Bacteria > Pseudomonadota > Alphaproteobacteria > Caulobacterales > Caulobacteraceae > Brevundimonas. The sequence continues at coordinate 7,532 of JBBQTX010000015.1, forward strand.
CCGCGTCCAGGCGGTCAATATCGAATCCATCATGCTGGGCTGCAAACACGCCATGCCGCACCTGCGGACCTCTGCCCCGTCCTCGATCGTCAATATCAGCTCGGTCGCCGGACTGGCCGCCGCCCCCGGCATGGGGGCCTATAACGCCACCAAGGCGGCGGTGTGGATGTACTCCAAGACCATCGCCCTTGAGGCCGCCAAGGGCGACTGGAACGTGCGCTGCAACTCGGTCCACCCGGTCTTCATCAAGACCGCCATCCTCGATCCCTTCATCGCCATGGCCGGCGGCGACGAGGCCAAGGCCCACGAACGCCTGTCGCGCGGCATCCCGCTGAAGCGGATCGGCGAGCCCGACGACGTGGCGTACTGCGTCCTCTACCTCGCCGCTGACGAGTCGAAATTCGTCACCGGCGCCGAGTTCAAGATCGACGGCGGCATGCTGGCGCAGTGCGCGCGTAGCGCTCACCGCCATTCTTGTTGGCCCGCGGTCGTCGGCCCATCGGGACCTCCAGACCCGACGCGGGCCGCACTAGGGAACCAGATCAGCCGGGAGTATCTGGCTCGACAGCAAGGTCTCCATGCCCCGCCAGTGATCCGGGCCCTGGCGCTCGACCCAGGCCTGGACCACGTCGCGGCCCAGTCCATAGTTGATGATGTAGCTGCGGTAGGTATCGATGAAGCGCAGGCGCTGGGTGGCCTTGGCCTCGTCGGCGAGGGTGTATTTCATCAGCCGCCGGATCGCCTCCGCCCTTTCGATCCGCCCCGCCAGATAGTCGTCGGCTATGGTGTATTCGGCCCGGGCCAGCCGCCGGGTCAGCGCGCCCAACTGTGCCTTCCTGTCCGCCGTCGACGGATCAAGACCGGCCAGCGGGAACAGCACCTCCCTCTCATAGCGGGTGCCCTCCTCGCCGGGAAAGGCCAGGTCGATGCCGTAGTTGGCGCTGCCCTCGGCCACGAACGACATCGGCGAAAACAGCGGATAGACGCTCATCTCGACCCAGCCGCGCTCGCGCACGAAGGTCCGCTCCAGCAGGGCATTGTAGACGTGGTGGCCCGGATAGCCCTCGTGGCAGCCCAGATCGATGGCCCGCTCGGTATGGATCGGAAAGTCCGCTTTGATCTCGATCCGGCTGGCGGCATCACCGAGATAGTAGTTATAGCCCGACCACGGCTTGTCACCGACGAAGCTGAGGGTGAACCGCTCGTTGGCTGCCAGGGCGATGTGCTGCACCGTCCGGCGACGGCATTCCGCGATGGCGGCGTCCATGACCACCTGCAGCCGATCCCTGGAAATGACATAGTGCGACTTGAAGGCCGTGACCCGGTCGGTCAGCGAACCTTCGCCGGGAAGCAGGGCTTCGACCTCGGCCAGGATCGGGTCATAGGCCGACAGCGGCAAAAGCTCGGGCCGGATGCCGAACAGGGCCTCGGCCTCGTCGGCGAAACTCATCGTCTCGCCCGACAGCATCCGCAGGCGGGCCGAGGCCGCCGAGACATGGGCCAGCAGGTATTTGCGGCGCTGAACCACCGCCGGTGCGGCACCGCGGCCGGAGACGGCGTGCAGCCGCCCGGTCAGCCCGGCGGCCCCCTCGACCAACTGCGGCACGGTGCGCGGCGCGGCCTTGGCCGCCGCCTGCCACTCCGGCGGGCCGTAGTAGGCGTCGACATAGCCGGGTTCGCGCTCGCCGATCTCGAGGATCAGGGCGACATAATCCCGCGCGATCGCGTCGAGATTGTCGCCCGACGCATCGGCGACCGGGGCCGGCCGCGTGGCGCAGGCACCGAGAAACACCAGCAGACCGATCAGAATCGCGCGCATCGGGACCTCCATCGACGAAGCGGAGCCACGCTAGATCACCCGGCGAAGGCCCGCACCCTGCAAATCGTCCGCAAAGCCCGACGGTTCACCGAGCGTCCGGGGTGCGACCCGGGGCGAATTCGGGATTGAGAGCCGGGCGCGCGTGCTGTAAGCCCCGACGTCCGGCTTTCCGCCGCCAGACGCACCCGTAGCTCAGCTGGATAGAGTACTGCCCTCCGAAGGCAGGGGTCACAGGTTCGAATCCTGTCGGGTGCGCCATTTTCTCGATCCGGCGACCGCCCCGCCCGACACCGGGAAATCTTGACCTTTGGGGTCGCCGTGCCTACCTCGCGGGAATGGCCGTTCGTCGCATCCTCACCATCGACAACGCCGCCGACCTGGCGGTGCTGAAGCAGATCTCCGCTCCGGTCGCGGGACCGGTGAACGACGAGCTGCGCGCCCTGATGGATGACATGTTGGAGACGATGTACGACGCACCCGGCATCGGCCTGGCCGCCGTGCAGATCGGCGACATGCGCCGGGTCATCGTCATCGACCTGAACGACGGCGGTCCCGAGCCCGAGGTTCAGGACCCCGAAGTAGAGGAAACCGAAGAGCTCCGGCTGGCGCGGCGCAACCCGCGCTATTTCGTCAATCCCGAGATCGCCTGGGCCTCCGAAGACCTGTTCACCTACGAAGAAGGCTGTCTGTCGGTGCCGGAATATTTCGACGCCGTCGAACGACCGGCCCGGGTGCGCCTGCGCTATGCCAACTATACGGGCGAGACTGTTGAGGAGGAGATCGAGGGTATGTACGCCGTCTGCATCCAGCACGAGATGGACCACCTTGAGGGCATCCTGTTCATCGATCACCTGTCGCGCCTCAAGCGCGAGCGGGCCGTCGCCCGGGTACGGAAAAACGCGAGGCTCGCCGCCTGATGGCCCGGTTGGGAACACGATTGAAGCGCGGCCGCGACCGTATCATCGACCCGTCCGGTCGGCGCCGGCTGACGCGCAATGAAAAGGTCGGCATCGGCAGTATCGCCGTGCTTCTGGGGGTCGCCGCCGCCGGCGTCCTGGCCGGGATTCTGCTGGACCGTCTGCTGGACTTCGACGACGCGCTGGACGCCGGCGGCGAATGGGACGAAGGCGGCGGCGTCGACACCCGCTGGCAGTAGGCGGCCCAGACCTCTAAAGGCCCCCGATGCGCCTCGCCTTCATGGGAACCCCCGACTTCGCCGTACCGTCGCTGGCCGAGCTGATCGCCGCCGGGCACGATATCGTGGCTGTCTGGTCGCAGCCGCCCCGGCCCCGGGGTCGCGGCCACAAACTGAGCCCGTCGCCGGTGCAGGCCTTCGCCGAGACCATGGGCCTGCCCGTCTTCACCCCGGCCTCGATGAAGTCGACCGAGGCGATCGAGACCTTTCGGGGTCTGGAACTCGATGTCGCCTGCGTCGTCGCCTATGGCCAGATCCTGAAGCCGCCGGTGCTGGAGGCCCCCCGTCTGGGCTGTCTCAACCTGCACGGCTCGCTGTTGCCGCGCTGGCGCGGGGCCGCCCCGATCCAGCGCGCCATCATGGCCGGCGACCGCGAGACCGGCGTGCAGATCATGCGCATGTCCGAAGGTCTGGACGAGGGTGCCATCCTGCTGTCGGAGGTCATGGACATCCGTCCCGACGACACCGCCGCGACCCTCGGCGACCGCATGTCCCACATCGGCGCGGCGCTTTGGCCCCGCGCCCTCGCCGCCCTTGAGCGCGGCGGCATGACCGGGACCGAACAGGCCGGCGAGCCGACCTATGCGAAGAAGATCACCGCCGCCGAGGCGCGCATCGACTGGACCCGGCCGGCCGCCGAGGTCGACGCCCGTATCCGCGGCCTGTCGCCCTTTCCCGGGGCCTGGTTCGAGGTGCCGGGTGCCGACGGCCCCGTCCGGGTCAAGGCGCTGATGTCGCGCGTGTCCCTGCGCGGCGCGGGCGCGCCGGGCGAGGTGCTGGACGGCGAACTGCGCATCGCCTGCGGCGAGGGCGTGGTCCGTCTGCTCCGGGTGCAGCGTTCCGGAAAGGCGGTGCAGACGCCCGAGGACATGCTGCGCGGCTTCCCCCTGCCCGCCGGAACCATGCTCGACGCTGGGCCGCGCTCAGAAGGCTCTGCCACCTCGACCCGACGCGGCCGGGACTGATGCCGCGTTACCGGCTGACGCTTGAATACGACGGCTCGGGCTTCAACGGCTTTCAGGCCCAGCTCGGACAGCCGACCGTTCAGGGCGCGATCGAGACGGCCATCACTGCCTTCTGCGGTGAGACGGTCCGCATCGCCGCAGCGGGCCGCACCGACACCGGCGTTCATGCCACGGGTCAGGTCATCAGCTTCGACCTCGACAAGCCCTGGCCCGAGCGCACGGTCATGAACGCCCTGAACGCTCATATGATCGGCGACGCGGTCTCGGTGCTGGATTGCGCCGGCGTCGAGGACGACTGGCACGCCCGCTTCTCGGCGACGGGTCGGCGCTATCTGTACCGCATCCTGACCCGCCCCGGCCCGCCCGCGCTGGACCGCGGCCGGGTCTGGCATATCCGCAAGGCCCTGGACGCCGAGGCCATGCACACGGCGGCCCAGGCGCTTGTGGGCTTGCACGACTTCACCACCTTCCGCGATGTGAACTGCCAGTCGAAATCGCCCGAGAAGACGCTCGACGTCGCCCGCGTGACCCGCGTCGGCGACGAGGTTCATCTGGTGTTCGAGGCGCGCAGCTTCCTGCACCGACAGGTGCGCTCGATGACCGGGACGCTGGCGGAAGTGGGTCAGGGCCGCTGGGCGGTCGAGGATGTGGCGGCGGCCCTTGCGGCGCGCGACCGGCCCGCATGTGGACCCGTGGCCCCGTCGGACGGCCTTTACCTGACCGGCGTCGTCTACTGAGGGCGTGAAAAAGGGCCCGCCGGACACCGGCGAGCCCTTTTTCAGTCTTGGGCCTGAGCCTAGTTCTTGGCTTCTTCCGCGCCGGCGGCGACGGCATTGCCGGCGGCAGAGACGTCGCGGCCGACGCCCGAGACAGTGTTGCAGGCCGAGACCGCCAGGGCGGCGGCGACGAGGGCGAGGGCGATGATCTTCTTCATGGGAACTCCTTTGGGCCGTTTGAACCTTCACCGGAAACGCAAGCATGGCGGCGGGGTTGCATGGCCAAGGACGGGTCCGATCTGCTAACCCGCCCGGCATGACCCAGCCCGCGAACACCGCCGCCCGCCGCATCGTCGAAACCCTCGTCATCAACGGCATCGACCGCGTCTTCTGCGTGCCGGGTGAAAGCTATCTGGCCGTGCTCGACGCCCTGGCCGATGTGCGCGACCGGATCCAGGTGATCGCCTGCCGCCACGAGGCCGGCGCCGCCAACATGGCCGAAGCCTATGGCAAGCTGACCGGCAAGCCCGGCGTCTGCATGGTCACGCGCGGGCCGGGCGCGACCCACGCCGCGATCGGCGTGCATACGGCGCATCAGGATTCCACGCCGATGATTCTGTTCGTCGGCCAGATCGCCCTGACCGACCGGGGCCGCGGGGCCTTTCAGGAGGTCGACTATCGCGAGGTCTTCGGTGGCCTGGCCAAATGGGCGACCGAGATCGAGAGCCCGGAACGCACGGTCGAAGTGGTCGAACGCGCCTTCGCCACCGCGCTTCAGGGCCGGATGGGGCCGGTCGTCATCGCCCTGCCCGAGGATATCCTGCACGACGACGGCGGCCCGGCTCCGATCCGGCCGGTGACGCCCGCGAAGGCGGCGCTGGACCCGGCCTTCGTCGAACAGGTCCGCGCCCGTCTGGCGAGAGCCGAGCGTCCGCTGCTGGTTCTGGGCGGCTCCGGCTGGACCGAAGCGGCCGCAGCGGCCATCGGCGATTGGGCCGAGCGCATCGGCCTGCCGGTCACCCTGTCCTTCCGGCGCAAGGATCTGCTGTCCAACGACCGGAGCAATTACGCAGGCGACCTCGGCCTCGGCTGCAATCCGAAACTGACGGCGCGGGCGAAGGCGGCGGACCTGATCCTCGCCATCGGGGCACGGCTGGGCGAGAATCCGACGCAAGGCTACACCCTGTTTGACCGGGCCGGGACGGCGCAGACCCTGATCCATATTCATCCGGGTGCCGAGGAACTGGGCCGCGTCTGGACCCCGCTGATGAGCGCCACGGCGGACAACAGCCTCGCCGCCCTCGCCCTGTCAGCCATCGATCCGGGCCGGACGTGGCACGACCAGGCCGCCGCCGCCCAAGCCGCCTGGCAGGCCTTCTCGACGCCCGTCCCGGTAACCGGGGCGGTCAATATGAGCGAATGCATGGCCCACCTCGGCGAGGTGCTGCCGCCGACCGCCATCGTCACCAACGGGGCTGGAAACTTTGCCGCCTGGCTGCACCGCTTCTATCGCCACCGGGCGTGCCGCACCCAGCTGGCCCCGACCTCGGGGGCCATGGGCTATGGCTATCCCGCCGCCATCGCCGCCAAGAGCGTCCACCCCGACCGCGACGTCATCTGCATCGCCGGCGACGGCGACTATCTGATGACGGGTCAGGAGCTCGCCACCGCAGTCCAGTACGGCATCAACGTCGTCGTCGTGGTGGTCGACAACGGCACCTACGGCACTATCCGCATGCACCAGGAGATGCACTACTCCGGCGCCGAACGGGTCATCGCCACCGATCTGAAGAACCCCGACTTCGTCCAGTATGCCCAGGCCTTCGGGGCCTTCGGCATCCGCTGCGAGACCACGGCCGACTTCCCCGCCGCCCTCAAGGCCGCCCGCAACGCCGGACGCCCCGCCCTCGTCCACCTGATTACCTCGGCCGAGGACATCGCCCCCAACCGCACCATTACCGGTCTGCGGACGACCTGAGGCCGGCCGGCTTGTCCTGTGGACAGCGGGTCCTATAATCGGATCCATGACACGCGTGGCGCAAAGACCCCTGTCCCGGCGCGAGGCAATCCAGCGGCTGAAGGCCCTGGAATCCGTCCTGCGCCATCGGGGCGTGGCGTCCCTGCATCTGTTCGGCTCCACGGCCCGGGACGAGGCGGGCACCGACAGCGACGTCGATGTCTTCGTCGAACTGAACCCCGACTCCAGGCTGGGGTTCGGCTTTTTTGGTCTCGGCGAAGTGCTTGAGGCGGGGGTCGGACGTCGCGTGGACTTCACCACCCGCGCCGGGCTTCACGAGCTGCTCCGGGACCGGATCGAACGCGAAGCCATCCGGGTGTTCTGATCGTGCGTGATCTCGCTCCGACGATTTCCGACATGAGACGGGCCATCGCCCGGCTGCGACGTCTGCACGACGAGGCCGACCTGACTCTTGCCCCCTTTTCGGATGAGCGCGCCCTGGTCGAACGGTTTGTGGAAATCATTTCGGAGGCGAGCCGTTCAATCCCCGACAGCGTGAAGGGTGAGTTTCCGGGTGTGGAATGGCGGCGCATCGCGGATGTCGGCAACCACATCCGACACGCCTATCATCGTGTTGATCGGGGCGTGCTGCTGAACATCCTTGAGCGCGATCTCGGCACGCTCGATGAGGCGCTCTCGTGGATCGAGGACCGCCTGTCCGACGGGTGAGCGGACGGCCCGTGACGCCGCCGGTTCGCCCGCCTATGTTCGCCGCATGACCGACGCCGCAGCCGAATCCGCCGACCGCCCCCTGACCCAGGACGGCCAGCCCGTGCGGCTGTGGATGATCGACGCCTCGGCCTACATCTTTCGCGCCTATCACGCCCTGCCGCCCCTGACGCGCAAGTCCGACGGCCTGCCGGTCGGGGCCGTCCAGGGCTATTGCCACATGCTGTGGAAGCTGATCCGCGACATGAAGGGCGAGGACGGCCCGACCCATCTGGTCGCCGTCTTCGACCATTCGGAGAAGACCTTCCGCAATCAGATGTACGACCTCTACAAGGCCAATCGTTCGGCCCCGCCCGAGGATCTGATCCCCCAGTTCCCGCTGGTGCGCGAGGCCACCGCGGCCTTCGGCGTCCATGGCATCGAACTGCCCGGCTGGGAGGCCGACGACCTGATCGCCACCTATGCCTGCCGGGCGCGCGACGCCGGCGCCGAGGCGGTCATCGTCTCGTCCGACAAGGATCTGATGCAGCTGATCGGCCCCTCGGTGGTGATGTGGGACCCGATGAAGGAGCGTCGCCTCGCCGAGGACGCCGTGTTCGAGAAATTCGGCGTCACCCCCGACAAGGTGGTCGAGGTTCAGGCCCTGATCGGCGACAGCGTCGACAACGTCCCCGGGGCCCCCGGCATCGGCCCCAAGACCGCCGCCCAGCTGATCCATGAGTTCGGCGACCTCGACACCCTGCTGGCCCGCGCCGGCGAGATCAAACAGCCGAAGCGGCGCGAGACCCTGATCGAGTTCGCCGACC
>JBBQTX010000016.1:0-15437 GCA_038234475.1 Caulobacterales bacterium
GCGGCTATGCCATCGACGACCTGTTGATGCAGGACGCCCTGCTGGCCGAGGTGGAGCGGCAGATCGCGGTCCTCGCCGAGGCGGCGGATGAGGCGGGGGTCGTGGCGGTGATCGGTGCGCCCGTCCGCAATGGCGACGCCCTCTATAACTGCGCCGTCGTGCTCGGGTCCGGCGCGGTGCTGGGCGTCGTGCCCAAGACCTATCTGCCGAACTATCGCGAATATTACGAGAAGCGCTGGTTCGCGCCGGCCGCCAGCCGTTCCGAGGACGCGGTGGTCCTGAACGGCGAGACCGTCGATTTCGCGCCGGGTCTGATCTTCGAGGCGGTCAACCGTCCGGGTTTCGTCTTCGCCGCCGAGATTTGCGAGGATTTCTGGGCCCCGCAGCCGCCGTCGACGCGGGCGGCGCTGGCGGGCGCGCGCATCCTGCTGAACCTGTCTGCGTCGAACATCGTCATCGGCAAGGCGGATGAACGGGCCGTGCTTTGCGCCAGCCAGTCGATGCGGACGATTTCGGCCTATGTCTTCACCGCCTCGGGCTGGGGCGAGAGCACCACCGACCTCGCCTGGGACGGACAGGCGACGATCCATGAACTGGGCGCGAGACTGGCAGAGGGCGAGCGGTTCTCGATGCAGGGGCATCTGACGGTCGCCGACATCGACGTCGAGCGGATCGGCCTGGACCGGCTGCGCAACGGCACCTTCGCCGACTGCGCCCGCATCGAGGGCGAGCCCGCGACCGTCGTGCCGTTCGAGGCCTCTGACGGCGACGGGCGCGGCGACCTGATCCGGCCCATGGACCGCTTCCCCTTCGTGCCGGACGACCCGGCCCGGCTGGACAAGGACTGCTACGAGGCCTTCAACATCCAGGTGCAGGGGCTGATGCGCCGGATGCAGGCGACGAAGGGCGAGCGCGTCGTCATCGGCGTCTCGGGCGGGCTGGATTCGACCCAGGCCGTTTTGGTGGCTTGCCGGGCGTTCGACCGGCTGAAACTGCCGCGCTCGAACATTCTCGGTTTCACCCTGCCGGGGTTCGCCACCTCCGACGGGACGAAATCCAACGCCCACGCCCTGATGACGGCGCTGGGGGTCAGCGCCCATGAGATCGACATCCGCCCCGCCGCGACCCGGATGCTGGCCGACATCGGCCATGCCTTCGCCATGGGTGAGCCGGTGCACGACATCACCTTCCAGAATGTGCAGGCCGGTCTGAGGACGGACTATCTGTTCCGGCTCGCCAATCAGCATGACGCCTTCGTGCTGGGCACCGGCGACCTGTCGGAACTGGCGCTGGGCTGGTGCACCTATGGCGTCGGCGATCACATGAGCCACTACAACGTCAACGGCGGCGTGGCCAAGACGCTGATCCGACACCTGATCCGCTGGGTCTTGGCCAAGGAGCACGCCGGCGGGGCTTCCGACGTGCTGCACGCCATTCTGGACACGGAGATTTCGCCCGAGTTGGTCCCCGCCGACGCCGACGGTAACATCCAGTCGACAGAGGCCGTCGTCGGACCCTATGCGCTGAACGATTTCTTCCTGTTCCATATCACCCGCTTCGGGCTGAAGCCTTCCAAGGTGGCCTATCTGGCGCATCAGGCGTGGCAGGATGCGGCGACCGGCGACTGGCCGGTGAACACGCCGGACGACGAGCGCGTCGCCTACGATCTAGCGACCATCAAGGGCTGGCTGCGGAAATTCCTGGTCCGTTTCTTCCAGACCAGCCAGTTCAAACGCTCGGCCCTGCCGAACGGACCCAAGGTGGTCACCGGCGGTTCGCTAAGCCCCCGCGGCGACTGGCGTGCGCCCTCGGACGCGACGGCGCGAGTCTGGCTGGACGAGCTGGAAGCGAATGTCCCGGAGGAGTGATGAATGGTTAGTGGCTGTCTGGTTTGGTGAAAGTGAGGGGACCACGACCACCGGCGGCTGCGCGATCAATCACTGATCACTAATCACTAGCCACCAATCACTCCCCCTCACGGCAGCTCCGACAGGAACGGAAAGATCGCCGCCTTGGCCTCGGGCTCGTCGAGCATGGGGGCGTGGCCGATGCCGGGGACTTCGACGAAATCCATCTTCGGGGCGCGTTTGCGCATCTTCGCCGCGATTGCCGGGCTCAGAAGGTCCGAGGTCTCGCCGCGCACCAGCAGCACCGGCCGCCCCTTGGCCAACCGGGTGAAGAAGGGCCACAGGTTGGGGACCAGGGCCTTGGCACCCGCAGCCCGGATCGGGGCCATGATGTCGGGGTCATAGTCCGGCACCGGCGTCCCCTCGGTGCCGATGCGGAAGGTGCGCCGCGCGAAGACGTCCCAGTCGGCGTCCGTGTAGTGCGGCAGGGCGATTTCGTTGAGCTTGCGCACATGGGCCGCTGCCTCGGCCCAACTTCCGATCTCGACCGGCTGGCCGGCATAGGCGGCGATGCGGGTCAGGCCTTCCTTCGCCACTTCCGGCCCGACGTCGTTGATGATGGCCGCGGCGACGACCTTCGACCGGATCGCGGCCATGGCCATGGTGATCAGCCCGCCCATGGACGTGCCGAGGAAGACCGCGCGTTCGACACCCAGATCGCGCATCAGGCCCAGGACGTCCTGGGCATAGGTCACGGGCTGGTAGGTCATCGGATCGGGCGCCCGGTCCGACTGGCCGCGGCCGCGGATGTCGAGCGCCAGCACCCGGCGGCCGCTCTGGGCGATCAGCGGCGCGATGGCCTCGAAATCGGCCGAGTTGCGGGTCAGGCCGTGGATGGCGATGACCGGCAGCTTCGCCGGGCCCGCCGCCGCCGCATAGTCGCGCGCGTACAGGCTCAGTCCGTCGGAACTGGACCAGCGGCGCTCGGCGAAGGTCTGGGTCATGCAAGGCTCCGAAGGCTGAATCACCAGACTATTTCATGTCCGGGAGAATTCCCACCCGACGCGAACTGACCTCTGATGTCAGGCCTTCAGTGACCCAGGAGTTCCTGGACGAAGTCGAACAAATTGCCGCCCTCGAATCGAAAGCCCGGAACGCCGGCGCGGCGGGCGGCCTCCATGTCCGACGGCTGGTCGCCGATCATGAAGCTCCTGGCCGGATCAATGCCGTGCTCGGCGATGGCGCGCAGGATCATGCCGGGGTTGGGTTTGCGGTCCGGATGGTCGGGATGGATCCAGGCCTCGACCCGGCCCTCGCTGTGGAAGGGGCAGGCATAGACCGCGCCGATCACTGCCCCCTTGGCCGATAATTTGCGCACGATCAGGGTGTTGAAGGCCTTCATCTGGTCTTCGCTGAACAGACCCCGCGCCACGCCCGATTGGTTGGTGACGATGACGCACAGATAGCCGAGCTGGTTCAGCCGGCGCACAGCCTCGGGGGCACCGGGCATGAGGCGCAGATGTTCTTCGAGATGGGGATAGCCGGTATCCTCGATCAGCACACCGTCGCGATCGAGGAAGACGGCGGGAACGCCGGATGTCATGGTCGCTGCGCATACGCCGCTGTGGGCGGTCGTTGCAACCCGTCACGCGAAGTGACGGGCGCAGATTTGGCTTGGCGGTGGTCGATTTGGTAGGAGGCCGAGACCGCAGCGGCGCTGAACGCTCGCAGCCTCGCCGCGTGCGCCCTGAGATCAAGCTGAAATGAGCCCCGACATGAGCATTGCCTTCATCGACCTGCAGGCCCAGCGCCTTCGCCTGAACGGCAGGATCGAAGCTGCGGTGCAGGAAGCCGTGGTCGGCGGGGCCTGGGTCATGGGTCCGCAGGTGCGCCAGTTCGAGGCCGATCTGGCGGTCTTCGGTCAGGCCAGGCACGCGCTGGGCTGCGCCAACGGCACCGATGCCCTGATCCTGCCGCTGATCGCCTGGGGCATCCGCACCGGCGATGCGGTCTTCTGTCCCAGTTTCACCTTTACGGCCACGGCCGAGGTCGTGCCCTGGCTGGGCGCCACGCCGGTCTTTGTGGATGTGGACGCCCGGACCTTCAACATCGACCCGGTCCAGCTGGAGGCGGCGATCGAGGCGACCCTGAAGGAGGGCCGACTCAAGCCCCGCGTGGTCATCGCCGTCGACCTGTTCGGCCAGCCCGCCGATTATCCGGCCATCAGGGCCATCTGTGACCGCTATGGCCTCAAGCTGATCGCGGATTCGGCCCAGGGTTTCGGGTGCACCCTGAACGGCGACCATCCCATCAAATGGGCCGATATCACCACCACCAGCTTCTTTCCGGCCAAGCCGCTGGGCTGCTACGGCGACGGCGGGGCGGTGCTGACCGACGATGAAGATCTGGCCCAGGAAATGGACTCGCTGCGGGTGCACGGCAAGGTCGTCGCCAAGGATCTGAAGGCCGGCCAGAGCTTTGCTCACGATCCCAAATACCTGGCGATGCGCATCGGCATGAACAGCCGGCTCGACACCATTCAGGCGGCCGTCCTGATCGAGAAGCTGAAGGTCTTCGCCCAGGAGATCGAATGGCGCAACCGGGCGGCGGACCTCTATGCCGACGGCCTTGCGCCCCATGTCGCCAGCGTGCCCGCCGTGATCGAGGGCGGCGTCTCGATCTGGGCCCAGTATACGATCGAACACGAGAACCGCGACGGCCTCGCCGCGCATCTGAAGGACCTCGGAGTGCCCACCGCCGTCTACTATCCGGTCCCCATGCACCTGCAGCCCGCCTATGCGCGGTTCTCCGGCGGGGCGGGGAGCCTGCCGGTCACCGAACGGCTCATGGACCGGGTGATCAGCCTGCCGATGCACGCCGACCTCGACGAGACGACGCAGGATACGATCATCGCTGCCGTCGCCAGCTTCGGCCAAGGTCGCGCATGACCCAGAACCTTCCCCCCCTCAAGGTCGGCGTCGCCGGCGTCGGCGTAATGGGGCGCAACCACGCCCGTGTGCTGTCGGACATCCGCGACTTCGACCTGACCGCTGTCTTCGACCCCGACGCCGCGACGGCCGATGGCGTCGCCGGCCTGTATGACGCCGCCGCCTTCACCACGGCGGCGGACTTCGTCGCCGCCGGTCTCGACGCCGCTGTGGTCGCCACGCCCAACCGGCACCATGCCGAACTCGGCGTGGCCCTGCTGGAGGCCGGCGTTCATGTGCTGGTCGAAAAGCCGATCGCGGCCACGGTCGCCGACGCGCAGGCGCTGATCGACGCTGCCAAGGCGAACGACCGCGTGCTGATGGTCGGTCAGGTCGAGCGGTTCAATCCGGCGGTCGAGGCGGTCAAGCGCGCCATCGACGGCGATCAGGTCATCTCGATCCAGATTACCCGGGTCGGACCCTTCCCGCCGCGCATGGGCGAGGTCGGGGTGGTCATCGATCTGGCGGTACACGATATCGATATCATCCGTCATCTGACGGAATCCGAGATTGTCGAGGTCCAACCCCAGCTGGCCCGTACCCGCGCCGAACGCGAGGACACGGCCCTGCTTCAGTTCCGACTGGCCAATGGGGCCATCGCCCATATCACCACCAACTGGGTCACCCCCTACAAGGTCCGCACCCTGCAGGTCGCCACGACCAATAAATTCGTGGTCGCCGATCTGATGACCCGTCAGGTCACGGAGTATTTCGGCCAGCAGGCCGACGGCTCCTACCAGACCCGCGCCGTCAACAGCTGGCCCGCCGAGCCGCTGAAGAAGGAGCTGGAGGCGTTCGCGCACGCCATCCGCACCGGCGAACCGCCGGCGGTGACGGGCGAGGACGGGCTGCGCAATCTGGAAGTGGCGTTGCGGTGTCTGGGGGAGGGGTGACTGCGGCCGGTCAGACAGTCGGCGCAACAACCGTCAGCCATGCGGCGATCAGGTTGGGGACGGGTTTTGGTGCCGTTCTGACATCGAACAGAGTGGCCGGTCCGAGCTGGACGCGGCAGACCGTGAAAGCTTCTGAAGGCTTTTGGCTGTTGTCGGTGAGGATGGCGGCGTCGGTGATCGCAAGTGCCGAGGCGACTGCGATCTGAGTCTTCGGAAATCGCCGGCGAAGGGTTGGCTCGTCAATGCCGTGGCCGCCTTCGCTAACTCGGGTCATCACACGAAGCACCGAAAGATCAGCGTCTGCGAGACCCACGAAGACGAGTAGCACGAAGTAGCCAGCCGCCTGCATTTCCCGGATGAGGTCGACTTTGGATCGAATTGAGCCGTCGTCCTGCTGCTCCCAATAGGAGAATACAGTCTCCATCGCGAACGGCACTTTGGCACCCATGGCGTGGCCGACGAACGCGTTTACGCCCTGTTGCGCAACACCCATCCATCCACGATCCGTGTCGCGAAGGGTTGCCGCCCAATCGGTCAAAAGCCCATCGTCACCGGGTTCCGGCAATATCGAGAGCATCATTCGGTCGGCGTTTATCAGCGGAATCTGCAGTTTGTCAGCGAGGGACCTGCGCCACATGGTCGATTTGCCGGACCCGTTATGTCCGGCGACGACGATTGCCAGAGCTTTTTTGTCTGCCGCTGGGCCGACAGTACCTGATCTATCGCTTGAGAAAGCGAGGTCAAACGATGACCTTGAAGGCACCGTCCTCGAGAACGCCGCTCTCAGTCTTGCCGTTCAGCTTCCTGATGTAGATTCCGGGCCGTTCGGCGTCGGCGAAATATAGTGGGACGTCCTTCTTTGGGTATACGCGGACGCCGGGCTTGATAAGGCGGTTCTTCAGCCGGTCCAAAGCAGATGAGCCCTTGGCAACGTTGTGCTTGACCTCTGCTGCGGTAGGTTTTGGAACCAATATCGTCACCCCGCCGAACGTTATTTTTGCGCGCTTTCGCTTGGCGCGCGTCGCCGCAGTTGAAAGCGGCACGGCGGCGGATGTTCTAGAGGGCGAGGTCGACATGGGCTAAAGATACGCCTTACATTTGTTGGCGCAAGGTCGCCCTACTCCACCGCCCACAACCTCAGCACGCCGCGATCGAGGCGTGGTTGTCGGTGCCACCGATCCCGAAGTCAGCCCAGCGCGCCGACCACGTCAGTCCGCGCGAAATCATTGCCGACATAGAGCAACGGGCAGCCGTACATCTCTGCCAGCGCATAGCCGAAGCTGTCGCCGTAGTTCAGCCGGGCCGGATGAAAGCCCTTGCCCCAGCGACGATAGGCGTCGGCGGCGCGCTGGGCGAAGTCTTCGGTCACCTCCACGACCTCCAGTTCGAGACCGTCGAGAAAGCGGTTCATCGTGTCCCGGTACTCTGGACGGCTTCCGACGATGAGGGCTTCCGCAAGGGTCGCGGCGGAGATCAACAGGTGGTTGTCGCGCAGTTTCCCGGCGCAGCGCGACCCCCGTGTTTCATTCGCCAGAACGGCGATGAGCGCCGACGTATCGACAGCGATCACGCAGGAAGGCCGTCATCGTTGTAGAGAAAGTCCTGGCTGCGGGCCGCGTCGAAATCGGCGGGCAGATGGCCCGCCACGGCTTCCTGGGCGGCACGAATGGCGGCGGTTCTTTTCGCTTTCAGCTCGGCGGACACCGTAACCGGGACAAGACGCACGACGTCCTTTCCATGCCGGGTCAGAAACATGGTCTCGCCTGCTTCCGCCCGGCGCACGAGGTCGGCCAGTTGAGCCTTGGCTTGGGAAAGGGGCACCTGAGCCATGCGCTCAATATGGACCAATCGATGGTCCAATTCAATTGTCACCCGCCCACCACCTGCATCCCCAGCCACTCCGCAATCAGGGCCGGTTTCTCCGCCCCCTCGATCTCGACCGTGACCTCGTGTTTGAGCAGCCAGCGGGTGCCGCCCCCCATTGGACCCTTGTCCTCGGCGGACAACAGTTTGAACCGCCCCCGGACATTCGATCCCGCCGGCACCGGGGCGAGGAAGCGCAGTTTGTCGAAGCCGTAATTGACCCCCATCACCACGCCTTCCAGCGGCGGGACGGCGTCATAGGTCATGGCGGAGAGCAGGCTGAGGGTCAGAAAGCCGTGGGCGATGGTGCCGCCGAACGGGGTCCGGGCCGCCGCCACCGGGTCGATGTGGATGAACTGGCGGTCCTCGGTGATCTCCGCGAAGGCGTCGATCCGCGCCTGATCGACGGTGATCCAGCGGCTGACGCCGGTCTCCTGGCCGATCAGGCCGGGCAGGTCGGCGACGGGGGTTGGCAGACCCTTGCGTTCGGTGCGGCTCATGGGTGTCAGGCTCCGTGGGTCAGGATTGGGCTGTAAAACGGTCTTCGATGATGGCGGAAAACAGGGACGGGTCGACATTGCCGCCCGACAGGACGAGGGCTGTGGTCAGGCCTGCGGTCTCGACCTTGCCGGCCAGCACGGCCGCAAGCGACACGGCGCCGCCCGGCTCGACCACCAGTTTCAGCGCCTTGAAGGCGTAGGCGACGGCGGCCGCCACCTCGGAGTCCGAGACGGTCACGACCGAGGCCAGCCGCCGGTTGATGGGGAAGGTCAGTTCGCCGGGCCGGTCGGTCATCAGGGCGTCGCAGATCGAGGGCCGCCCAACCGGCGCGTGGGTCACCCGCTCGCCCGCCGCCAGCGACAGCTGGGTGTCGTTATAGGCCTCAGGCTCGACCCCGATCACCCGCGTCCCGGGCGACAGGGCCTCCATCACCAGATTGATTCCGGCGATCAGCCCGCCACCCGAGGCCCCGCACAGCAGCTGGTCGATCGGCGCATCGGCCTGTTCCAGCAGCTCCAGCCCGGTTGTGCCCTGGCCCTCGATGACGAAGGGGTCGTCGAACGGGCGGACGAGGACGGAGCCCTTCGATGCCGCGATTTCTTCGCCGATAGCCTCGCGGCTTTCGGTATAGCGGTCATACATCCGCACCTCGCCGCCGAAACCGATGACCCCCTCGACCTTCACCTTCGGACTGTCGCCGGGCATGACGATGATGGCGTGGGTTCCCATCAGCCGGGCGGCGCAGGCCACCGCCTGGGCGTGGTTGCCCGAGGAATAGGCGACGACCCCGCGGGCCTTCTCCGCCTCCGTCAGCCGGCTGATCCGGTTCCAGGCCCCACGGAATTTGAAGGCCCCGGCGCGCTGCAGGTTTTCCGCCTTCAGCAGGATGCGACCGCCGAGGCGTTCGTTCAGCGCCGGGCTCTCGATCAAGGGGGTGCGCACGGCCTGGCCGGCGATCTGGCGGGCGGCGTCGCGAACGCCCTGGAACGAAGCGGTGTGCATGGGCTGATCTAGCGCAGGTCGGTAGCGAGTGGCGAGTGACGGAATGATGGTCCTGTCTCTGGCGGCACCGGTGCAGCCTTGCCTCGCCAAGCAGCACTCGCCACTAATCACTCATGTCCCGCCTCATCCTCGCCATCGACCAGGGCACCACCTCGACCCGGGCCATCGCTTTCGAGGCCGCGCCCGAGGGCGGATTGCAGCCCGTGGCCGTCAGCCAGATCGAGCTGGCGCAGCATTTCCCGCATCCCGGCTGGGTCGAGCACGACGCCGCCGAAATCTGGGCCGCGACGCTGCAGACCTGCCGCGAGGTGATCGAAAAGGCCGGCGGCGTCGACCGGTTCGCCGCCATCGGCATCACCAACCAGCGCGAGACCTCGGTACTGTGGGACGTGAAGACCGGCGAGCCGTTGTATCGGGCCGTCGTCTGGCAGGACCGCCGCACCGCCGCCGCGACAAGCCTGCTGGCCGCCGCCGGGCATGAGCCGATGGTGCAGGCCGCGACCGGCCTGATCCTCGACCCCTATTTTTCCGCGTCGAAATTCGCCTGGCTGCTGGACGCCGTGCGGGGCGCGCGGGCGAGGGTCAAGGCGGGAGAGGTGAAGGTCGGCACGATCGAAAGCTGGCTGACCTGGAAATTGACCGGCGGCGCTTCCCATGTCACCGACGCCACCAACGCCAGCCGCACCGCGCTGATGGATCTCGCCACCCGCCAGTGGCGTCCCGATCTGGCGGCGCTGTTCAACGTGCCCATGACGATTCTGCCGGAGATCCGGGGCTGCACGGATCATCTCGGGGACTGCGACCCGTCCCTGTTCGGTGCACCCTTGCCTATCCACGGCGCGGCGGGCGATCAGCAGGCGGCGCTGGTCGGACACGGGGCGCTCAAGGCCGGAGACGCCAAGATCACATATGGCACGGGGGCCTTTCTGGTCGCCAATGTCGGCGCGGCTCCGGTCGCCTCGACCAGCCGCCTGCTGGGCACGCTGGGCTATGCCGTCGGTGAGGACGTGGCTTATGCGCTGGAAGGGTCGATCTTCTCGGCCGGCTCGGCGATCCAGTGGCTGCGCGACGGGCTGAAGGTGATCACCGCTTCGGGCCAGTCCGAGGCCATGGCCCGAACGCTGAAGGACAATGGCGGCGTCTATCTGGTGCCGGGCTTCACCGGCCTGGGGGCACCGTGGTGGGAGCCGGAGGCGCGCGGGACCATCGTTGGCCTGACCCGCGATTCGGGCCCGGCTCATATGGTGCGCGCGGCGTTGGAGAGCCTCGCCTACCAGACCCGCGACCTGCTCGACGCGCTGGCGAAAGACGGCGCGCCACCCCTCAAGGTGCTCAAGGTCGATGGCGGGGTCACCGCCAACGGCTTCGCCATGCAGTTCGTGGCCGACATCTGCGACCTGGTGGTCGAACGCCCGGCGTTTCAGGAAATGACGGCGCTCGGGGCGGCCAAGCTGGCGGCGTTGGGCGTCGGGCTGATCGGCGACCTTGAGGACCATCCTGTGGAGGCCCCGACGCGCTGGACGCCGCAGATGGACCCGGACGGGCGCGCCCGGTTGCGGAAGGGCTGGCGCAGCGCAGTGCGCGCGGCCATCATCGCCGCGAACCCGGAAGACGCATGACCCAGACCGATCCCGAAGACGCCCAATCGACCTTCTCCGGCACCCGGGAGGTGGACCCCCGCTATGCGCTGGACGAGGCCGTGCTGGACCGATGGCTGGCCGCCAATGTCGAGGGCTATGCCGGGCCGCTGACGGTGCGCCAGTTCAAGGGGGGCCAGTCGAACCCGACCTATGAGCTGGTCACCCCGGCCCGCGCCTATGTTCTGCGTCGCAAGCCGCCGGGGGTTCTGCTGCCCAGCGCCCACGCGGTCGACCGCGAGTTCACCGTCATTTCGGCCCTGTTCAAACAGGGTTATCCGGTCGCCCGGCCTCATGCCCTGTGCACGGACGATGGTGTCCTCGGCTCGATGTTCTATGTCATGGACAAGGTTGAGGGCCGGGTGCTGTGGGACCTGAAACTGCCCGGTCTGGAGCCGAAGTAACGTCGCGCCATCTTTGACGCCCAGGTCGATACCCTGGCCGCCCTGCATGCCTTTGACCCTTCGGCCATTGGATTGTCCGACTACGGACGGCCGGGAAACTATTTCGAACGCCAGGTCGGGCGATGGACCAAACAGTATCGCGCGTCCGAGATCGAGCCGATCGCAGCGATGAACCGGCTGATCGAATTCCTGCCCGCCACCCTGCCATCCGAAGGACCGGTCCGCATCGTCCATGGCGACTTCCGGCTGGACAATCTGATCCTCGCGCCGGATGCCGCCGAAGTGCGGGCCGTGCTGGACTGGGAGCTGTCGACGCTGGGCGATCCGATGGCGGATTTTTCCTATCTGCTGATCGCCTGGGTCATTCCGGCCACGGCACGCAATGGCCTTGCGGGGGCCGATATCGAGGCGCTGGGCATCCCCTCGGTGGCCGAGACGGTCGAACGCTACGCCCGCCTGACCGGGGCGACGCCCGCCAATCTGGACTGGCTGTTCGCCTACAACCTGTTCCGCCTGGCCGCCATCTGTCAGGGCATCGCCGGCCGGGTCCGCGACGGCACCGCCGCCTCCGCCCACGCCCGCACCATGGCCGCCCAGGTGCCCATGCTGGCCGAGGGTGCGCTGGGTTTCGCCAGGAAGGCCGGAGCCTGACGCCGCGCGATGTCTATTGCGGCAAGCTGACGGCACCGTTCAGGATGCGGCGGTCAGTCTTTTTTTGGACCAGCACCGCGACGGCCTGACCCGGTTCGCGTCCCGCCGGCAGGGCGTAGAGCATCGGCCGACCGGTCCAACTGCCCAGCACCCGCACCGACCGCACCACGTTCACGTGCCGGACCGTTCGCCCGCGGTTGTCGCCCGACGCGATCACCACCGTCTGTGGACCGGGCTTGAAATACACCGCCACGACCTCGGCACCGCCGGAAGGCGCGGGGCCGGAACCCACGCCGACCCGATCCCCTTCGGCCCTGAATTCGATCTCGGGCGGGTAAACGCGGCGGGCGGCCTCTTCGTCTATGGCCATCTGCAGCGCCTCGGCCGCCGCGCCGACGACCTCGCGTCGGCCGTCGATGACGACCTGCGGCGTCGAGACGTCGCGCAGCCGCAGCGGCCCGCGATAGGCGCGCTGGCGCTGAGCGAACTCGGGGCGGGCAAAGGTGTCGTGCCAGCCAAGATAGTCCCAGTAATCGACCGCCCAGGTCAGGGCGATCACGCCCGGCTCGGCGGCCGCCGCCTCGAAACGGGCATTGGCTTCGGGACAGCCCGCGCAGCCCTGGGCGGTGAACAGTTCGATGACGACGGGTTCGGGCGGCGGGGCCTCGCGATGCACGCGGGTCGGCGTCGGCTGGGCGCTGGACCCCGCCGCGATCGAGGCGGCCAGCAGGGCCGCCGCAGGGATGAGCCAGCCCTTCGTGCGCATGGCGCGAAGATTAATCACGACCGTCGCGCCGCCGCCGTTCATTTTCGTGTGAAGGGCGAGGTTACACCCGGATATCCAGCAGAGCCCCGGGCCGGGCGGGGCGGTCCTCGGGCACGGCCGGCACCGGGGCTGGCCTGTTCGCCGCGATCGCCGGCTGCACGCCGGCCGGAACGCCGGCCTGCACATTGGCCAGGGCGGCCCTGAAGAAATCGGCCCGGGCCAGCGGCGTCTGGGCCGGATTCGGGGCCGGTATCGACGGCCGGACCGGCGGAAACTGGAGAGGGATCGCGCTCATGCCGACAGGGTTAACGAAATCCGTCGGGAAAGGGTTAACGCGTCGTTGCGGTCGGCAGAGGGCGCGGCGGGGCCTGGATGGCGGCGACCAGCCGTTCGACCTCGGCGTCGTCCACCAAGGGTCCGGACGCCTTGGCCACGACCTGGCCCATGGCGTTGACGGCGAACGTCTCGGGCGCGCCGGTGATGCCCAGATCAAGCCCGGCCCGACCGTCCCGGTCGACCAGCACCATTGAATAGGGATCGCCCAATTCGTCGAGGAAGGCGCGGGTGGCGACCGGATCGTCCTTCCAGGCCACGCCCACGACGGCGACGCCGCGCGCCTTCAAGGCCATCAGTTTCGGATGTTCGGCGCGGCACGGCGCGCACCAGCTGGCGAAGACATTGACCAGCATGGGCCGGCCAACGCCGGCGGTCTTGAGATCGAGCTGTCCCTGCCCGGCCCGGTCGCCCTCCAGCAACGGCAGGACGGTCTGGGGAATCGGCTGACCGACCAGGGCGTCGGGCTTGATCGCCGGGTCCCGCTTCAGGGACCAGCCGATGAACAGCACCGCAAGCGCCACCATCACGACCAGCGGAATCACCGAAAGCCACCGGCTCATCCCTGTGGCCCTGCCGGGTCCCCTTGCGACTCGTCTTCCATCCGCTTCAGTTCCGCATTCCAGCGCCGCGCCGCGAACGACGCGCGGGCGGCGAGGGCGGCGAGGACGATGGCGCTGATCCCCCAGGCGGGCCAGACGAATCCGGCATAGGCCCCCATGTCGAGGTCGATCATCTTCAGGCTTCCTGGGCGCGGCGGGCGCGCTGGGTCACGACCCGGCGGCGGACGATCTCGGCACGGATCGAGGTGATCCAGACGGCGAGAAAGAACACCGTATAGGCCGCCATCATGGTCAGCAGGGGGGCCAGGAAGACCGCCGGCATGGCGGGGCCGTCGGCCCTCAGCAACGAGGCGGGCTGGTGCAGGGTGTTCCACCAGTCGACCGAAAATTTCACGATCGGCAGATTGATCAGTCCGACCAGCCCCAGAACGGCGGCGGCGCGCGCCGCCTTGGCCTCGTCGTCGATCGATGCGCGCAGGGCCATGTATCCGAGGTAGAACAGGAACAGGATCAGCACCGAGATCAACCGCGCATCGCCCCACGCCCACCAGGCTCCCCACATCGGCTTGCCCCACAGGCTGCCGGTGATCAGGGCCAGCGCCGTATAGGCCGCGCCGGGCAGGGCCGCCGCCCGCGCCGCCGCATCGGCCAGCGGATGGCGGAACACCAGCGCGAAGAAGCTGGACACGCCCAGCGCCGCATAGATCATCAGCCCGACCGAGGCCGCCGGGACATGCACGAACATGATCCGCACGGTGTCGCCCTGCTGGTAATCCTCGGGCGCGGTGAAGGCGAGCCAGGTCCCCGCCGCCAGCAACACGCCGGCCAGCCCCCACAGTACCGGCGTCAGCGGGCGGGTGAAGCGCATGAAGCGATCGGGATTGGCGAGGCCGAACATCGGGAGTTTACTTAGTGCGCTATCGCGCTTCGCGCTACTCGAGCGCGGAGCCTGTGCTGGAGCGTCGCGCCAGAAGCCCGAAAGGCCCCGCCATGACCGACGACCTGACCCGGGATTCCAATGGCAACGCCCTCGCCGACGGCGACAGCGTGACCCTGATCAAGGACCTCAAGGTCAAGGGTTCGGGCGGGGTGACGCTGAAGCGCGGCCAGCTGGTCAAGAACATCCGGCTGACTGGCGACACCGACGAGATCGAAGCCAATGTCGACAAGGTGCGCGGCCTGGTGCTGCGAACCGAGTTTGTGAAGAAGGCGTGAGTCCGACCCACTCTCACCGCTCATCCCCCGCGAAAGCGGGGATGAGCGGAATTCCAGGCTACCCCTGCGCGTTCCGGATCGCGGCGGCGGCGGCGAAGGGCGTTATGACGGCGGCAAACAGCACATAGGCGGCGAGGAAGGCGAGGGCCGGGATCGGCGTCAGGCCGTTGGCGGCCCGCTCCAGAACGCCCGCGCCGAACACCACCGGCGGAATATAGAGCGGCAGCACCACCACCGCGATCAGCAGGCCGCCGCGCTTCGACCCCAGTGCCAGGGCCGCGCCCAGCGCCCCGGTCAGGGCAAAGCCAAGGCCGCCGATCAGGGCCGACAGACCGGCCAGCGGGGCCAGCGTGGGCGGCAGGCCCAGGGTGATGGCGGCGATCGGCGCGGTCAGGGCAAGGGGCACACCGACGGCCAGCCACTGGGCCTTGGCCTTGGCCAGCACGACCAGTTCGAGCGGCACGGGCCCGAGCGCGATCAGGTCCAGGGCCCCGTCCTCGAAATCGCGCTCGAACAGCCGTTCCAGCGACAGGGTCGAGGCCAAAGCCAGCGCCAGCCAGGCGATCCCGCCGGCCATCGCCTTCAGCCCCGCCGGATCACCCCCCACCGCCAGCGGCACCAGGACCGTCAGACACAGGAAAAAGCCGCAGGCCAGCAACGGTCCGCCGCCGCCGGCCCAGGCCAGCGCCAGCTCGCGCCGGAACAGGATCAGCAGCGCCTTCACCGCCCGGTTCCGATGTCGATGACCCGAGCCTCGACCGGCAGGGGATCGTGG
>JBBQTX010000017.1:0-15407 GCA_038234475.1 Caulobacterales bacterium
GGATCGACCGGCATCAGATCGACGTAGTCCTTCAGGCTCTTTCCCGTGCCTTCGAACAACTCTTCCAGGCAGGCGGGATCGGTGATGACCGTCGGCCCGGCGTCGAAGGTGAAGCCCTGCTCATGCCACACATAGGCCCGACCGCCCGGCTTGTCCCGCTTCTCCACCAGCGTCGTGCTTACGCCTGCGCGTTGCAGCCGGATCGCCAGCGCCAGGCCACCGAAGCCGGCTCCGATCACCACCGCACGTCTCGTCGTCCGCTCTCTCATGTCGCAGGTCTCCGTCCGGTTTCGCGTAACTGTTGCAATGCCGCGGCGACTGGCACCGGCGGCTTGCCGGATAGGATACGCAACTTGTCGGCCATTGTGCTCTGCCCTGCGTAGAAGCGCCGCACCACCCCCTCCGGGAGGCCGTAGAATCGCTGGAAGACGCGCCAACGCTGCGCTGGTTCCGCCGCACGGAACAGCATCCGGTTCAGCAGTCGGTAGTAGCCGCGTTCGCGCCAGAGACGCTTCGAGCGGCTTTCGGTCAGCGCACGAAGCGAAGACGACGACAGGTCCGCCTCCGTCGCGATCGCCCGCGCCAGGCCGACCGCGTCCGGCAGGGAATAACCGGTCACCGGGTGAAACAGCGCAGCCGCCAGGCCAGCGCGTGCCACGGTCGGCCCTTCGGTCCAGAAGGCGTCGATGTCGCCGTCCAGTGCGATCGGCAGAACGCCCTGTTCTTCGCCCACGACAGCCTCGACCGTCCAGCCGCGCGAGCGGACATAGGCGTCGATCCTCTCAGCCAGGGCGGGCCGATCGAGCGCAGGGCCATCGGCGTAGACGGTGTCCTCGACCAGAACGGTCATGGCGTCGAACGGCAGCAGATAGACGAAGCGGTAGCCGCCGGTCTGGGCCACCGTCGCATCCATGATGGTAGGCCGGGTCAAGCCGTGCGGATGGGTCAGGCGCAGGGTGCGACCGAGGAACACCTGCCAGGCCAGAGTCAGTTGTGGAGTCCGTTGTGGACCCCGCGCGTCGACGACACCCGCCGCAGCCAGCCGGCGTCCATCGGACAGGGTGACGCCGACCGCATCGACCGCGACCGCCTCACCGGTGATCAGGCGGTCGCCTAACAGCGGCCCGACGACGGCGTGCAGTCGATCGGACGTCGCGCTGTTGTACGGCGTCTTCAGGACCCGGCTGCGCGACGGGAAATAGACCTCGTGCCCGGCGGGCCATCGGTGCGCCACCAACGGCTTGATCCAGTCTCGATCGGCATCGGAAAGGTCGCTGTCGAAGAAGGACCAGGTGTGGGTCCCGCCGAGACGATCGTCGCGCTCGACCACGGCGACACGGACCCCCGGCCGGTCGAGGGCCAGCCGCCAGGCGATCAGGCAGGCTGACAGGCCGCCGCCGACGAGGATCAGGTCGAAATCATCGTCAGGCGGTGGCATGGTCCTCGTCTAGCATGTCGGGTGCCGCTGAGGGGCGCTACGTCGGCTGTTTGTCGACGTTCAATGCATAGGCGCCGGTCTGGCCCTGCTGGAACGTCCCGGCACGGACCTCATAGACCCCATCGGTCGGGGCGGTCCATTCCAGCTTGGCGTGAGTGTCCGAAAGGCTGTCGTCATCCGAACCAAGAACCTCGAACTCGCCGTCCTCCTTCTCGCGTCCCACGACCACGAAGCTGTCGACCTCGTTCGAAACCTGGGTGATGACCAGCTTTTCGCCTTCCTTCAAAGTCACGCGGTAGGCGTCGAAATAGCTGTTGTCCGGGGCCGTCGCGTCGGTCTCGGTCAGCGTTCCGCGAGCGGTGGCCCCGACCAGCAGGCTGCCCGGGCTCGGCTGCGGCCCGCGATCAACCAGTTCGAGCGAATACAGGCCCTTGCCGTCCGAACCCAGAGGCGACGAGCGCAACACGAAGTCGCCGTCGGACGGCAGGGTGAAGTTCAGCCGCGAGTCCGTGCCCTCGCCCAGTCCGTCGTCGTCGGAGGCCAGCGCCTCGAACTCGGCCCCGGCCGGACCAACCTGAAGATAGGTGTCGAAATCGCCGGACCGCATGATCGCCTGGACCCGCTGGCCTTCCCGGCCAGAGAAGGTGTAGGCGTCGTAGCCCCGGTCATCGCCATCCGTCGGATCGGCCTCGCCGATCTCGCCCTGGATGGTCGCGCCAAAGGCCATTGCATCCGGTGCCCGCTCAGGCTCGATCTCGGACACCGACAGCGAATAGGCGCCGATGGTGTCCGAGAAGGCGCGGGCCTCGACGATGTAGGACCCGGTGCGCGGCAGGGTGAAGGTGATGCGGGAATCCGTACCCTCCGCCGCGCCGTCATCGTCCTGCGCCAGCGAGACGCGGGCTTCGTCGAACAGTTCGAGGTAGGTGTCGAAATCCTCCGACGCCATGTCGATGCGGATGCGTTGGCCCTCGGTGCCGGAAAAGCGCCAGGCGTCGGTTGGGCGGCCTTCGGCGCTCTTGCCGTCGCTGTTCGTGAGCACGCCCTGCACGGGCGTTCCGATGGCGATCGGCTCCGCCGGGGTCGGCGCCGGCCCCTCGGAAAGGGCCAAACGGTAGGTGCCGTCGCCGGACCCGGTCAGGGGAGTGGCACGAATCACGTAGTCCCCTGCCTGCGCGGCGGTGAACACGAGCCGCGAATTCAGACCGGTGTCCGGCCCGTCGTCGTTCATGGCCAGTTCGGTGAATTCCCGCCCCTGCATCTGTCCGACCCGGACCAGCGGGTCGAAATCGTCGCTCGTAAGATCGATGGCGAACCGCTCGCCGGCCCGGGCCCGGAAGGTGAAGGCATCATAGGGCTGGCCTTCGTCGCTCTCCGGATCGGTCGGCGCGAGACGTCCCGTGACCGTCTGCCCCAGCCGGATCCGTCCCGGTCGCGGTGCTGCGGCGGCGGCCGGACGCTGGGTCAGGCTCAGGGTGTAGGCCCCGCCCTCGAGACCGGACAGGGGTCGGGCGCGCAGGATATAGGTTCCTGAGCGCTGAGCGGAGAAGCGCAGGCGGGCATGGGTTCCGTCGCCCAGTCCGTCGTCGTCGCTGGCGAGGGGCTCGGCCATTTCGCCCTCGTGGTAAACCTCGAGGTAGGCGTCGAACGCGTCGGACCGCATCACGGCCTCCAGCCGCTGGCCGGCGCGCGCTGTGATCGCATAGCTGTCGTACAGGAAGGCGTCTTCGGGGCCGGTCGCATCGCCCTCGGCGATCTGACCCTCGACGGCGCGCCCGACGGACAAGGGCGTGGAGGATTGCGCCAGTGCCGGAGCCGCGAGCGACAGGGCCAGCAGGCTGACGGCGGCGAGGAAGGTCTGACGGCGCATGGATGTCCCCTTGATGGCTGGCTCGATCATAGACGCCGAACCGTGGCGTCTGTAAATCGCCCGGACCGCACGATACCTTACGATTGGAGCCGAAACTCATGACGGTTGAACCCGCCGCCGCGACCCGGATCGACGGCAAGGCCTTCGCCGCTGCCCTGGTGGACCGCATCGCAGCCGCCGTCGCCCGTCTGGAGGCGGACCACGGCGTCAAGCCGGGACTGGCCGTGGTGATTGTCGGTGACGACCCGGCCAGCCAGATCTACGTCCGCAACAAGGGCGAGACGACGCTTCGGGCCGGCATGCGGTCGGACACCCATCGGCTGCCGGACACGGTCGGCCAGGACGCCTTGCTGGCGCTCATCGCCATGCTTAACGCCGACGCCGGGATCCACGGCATCCTCGTGCAACTGCCCCTGCCCGGCCATATCGACTCTGCGGCCGTACTCGGGGCCATCGATCCGGACAAGGACGTGGACGGGTTTCATGTGGTCAACGCCGGTCGACTGGCGGTCGGCCTGCAGGGTCTGGTGCCCTGCACGCCGCTGGGCTGCCTCATGCTGCTAAAGGCCGAGTTGGGCGATCTGTCCGGACTGAACGCCGTGATCGTCGGACGCTCCAACATCGTCGGCAAGCCAATGGCGCAACTTCTGCTGGCCGAAAGCTGCACCGTGACCATCGCCCATTCCCGCACCCGCGACCTTCCGGCCCTGTGCCGCACCGCCGATATTCTGGTGGCCGCCGTTGGACGGCCCGAGATGGTGCGCGGCGGCTGGATAAAGCCGGGCGCGACGGTGATCGACGTCGGCATCAACCGGGTCCCCTCACGCGATCCGGCCAAGGCGGCCGAGGGCAAGACCCGGATGGTCGGCGATGTCGCCTTCGACGAGGCGGTCACCGTCGCGGGACGCATCACGCCGGTCCCCGGAGGCGTCGGGCCGATGACCATCGCCTGCCTGCTGGCCAACACCTATTCGGCCGCCTGTCGCATCAACGACCGCGAGCCGGAATCTTTGAACGCTTGAACGGCTGTCATCCAACGTCGATAGTCGGGTCATCAAGCTGCACGTTCGTCAGGAGACGTCCATGATCCGCCTCTCGTCCCGCGCCACCACACTCGCCGCCGTCGTCGTCCTGGCTCCGGCCATGGCGTCCTGCGGCATCAACGCCATTCCGACCAAGGAAGAGGCCGCCAAGGCCGCCTGGGCCGATGTGCAGTCGCAGTACCAGCGGCGCGCCGATCTCGTGCCCAATCTGGTCGCCACCGTCCAGGGAGCGGCCATCGCCGAGCGCACGACCCTGACCCAGGTGATCGAGGCCCGGGCCCAGGCCACCGGCGTCACCGTGACCCCCGAAACACTCAACGATCCGGCCGCGTTCCAGCGCTACCAGGCCGCACAGGGGCAGCTGTCCCAAGCCCTGTCGCGTCTGCTGTTGGTGGTCGAACGCTATCCGGACCTGAAGTCCAACCAGAATTTCTTGGCGCTGCAATCCCAGCTGGAGGGCACCGAGAACCGGATTTCGATCGCGCGGCGCGACTACAATGAGAGGGTCCGCGACTACAATACCAGCCTGCGCACCTTCCCCACGGTCATCTGGGCCAAGACCATCCACGGCGGCTCCGAGCCGATGCAGCTGTTCACCGCGACCGAGGGGGCCCAGACCGCGCCTGGTGTCAATTTCGACGCGCTGAACCCCGGCCAGCCCGCTTCGTCAGCGGCACCGGGCTCCGCACCCCCGGCTGCCCCGGCGCAGTGAGCCGCAACCCGGCCCTGATTTCGACCACCGGCAGGACCGCGAGCCTGCTCGCGCTCCTGCTCGCGCTCGTCTTGCTGACCTTGGCCGCCCCTGCGTTGGCCCAGACCGGGCCGACCTTCCCCGCCCTGAACGGTCGGGTCGTCGACCAGGGCAATCTGCTCTCCGACGCCAAGGAACAGGAGCTGACGGCGAAGCTGGAGGCGATCGAGCGGGACACCACCGATCAGGTGATCGTCGTCACCGTGCCCGACCTGCAGGGCTATGAGATCGAGGAATACGGCTATCAACTGGGCCGGGCCTGGGGGATCGGCCAGGACAGCAAGAACAATGGCGTGCTGCTGCTCGTCGCTCCGACCGAGCGCAAGGTCCGCATAGAGGTCGGCTACGGGCTGGAACCGATCCTGACCGACGGCCTGTCGGCGCTGATCATCCAAAACGAAATTCTGCCGTCATTCCGGGAGGGCTATTTCGAGCGCGGGATCGAGCAGGGGGTGAATGCGATCGACGCCCAGCTCCGGCTCGATCCAGCAGAGGCGCAGGCGCGGGCAGCCGCAGCCGAACGGCCAGCGTCCCAGTTCCCGTTCGGCATCGCCGCCGTAATCGCCGTGATCTTCGTTCTGCTGGTGCTGGGTATGCTGGGCGGGGCCGCCCGAGGCGGTCGGCGCGGACGCGGGGACGCGGCCGGCGTCCTGCTCTGGGTCGCGGCGGAGGTGTTGCGGAGCGGTCTGGGCGGCGGCGGCGGCGGCGGCGGGGGCGGCTTCAGTGGCGGCGGAGGCAGTTTCGGCGGCGGGGGGGCATCGGGCGGATGGTGATCAAACTGACCTCCGAGGTGCAGGGCCGGATCTCCGCGGCGATTGCTGAAGCCGAGACCCTGACCTCGGGTGAAATCTTCTGTGTTCTGGCACGACGGGTGTCCGGCTATCGCGACGTCTCGCTGGGCTGGGCCTCGGCGGTGGCGCTGATCCTGCCGCTGGGCCTGATCCCGCTAGGCTTCGATCCGGCTTGGGTTCCGGGCATGGCCGGCGGATGGCAGGCGGCCCATCTGGCGTCCAGCGACGTCGTCATCGGCCAGAGTCTGGCGACCTATGCCTTGATCCAGGCGACGCTGTTCGTGACGATCTTCATGCTGACGCGGATTCCCGTCGTGCTCCGGGCGGTCACGCCGCGCAGCGTGCGGCGCGCCCGCGTCCGAAAGGCCGCCCTGCAACAATTCCTGGCCCACGGTCTTCACGTCACCGAGGCGCGCACCGGCGTGCTGATCTTCGCGGCGCTTTCGGATCACCAGGTCGAGGTAGTGGCCGATCAGGGCATCCACGCCCGCGTCGACCAGGCCGTCTGGGGCAAGGCGGTGAACGCCCTGGTCGCAGGCATGAAGCGCGGCGATCCGGCGACCGGGTTCGAAGCCGCCATCGGCCTGTGCGGCACCGTGCTGGCCGAGCATTTTCCGCCCGACACCCTCAATCGGAACGAGGTCGCGGACAAGCTGGTCATCATGTGACCCACCTGCCCGCGCGGCCTGCCTGGGTCGCCGTCGCGGTCGAGACGGCCTTCCCCGCCCGCAACGGTTTGCCTCTGGCGGACCTTTAACAGGACCCCATGCCCCGCCTGCTGACCTACAATGTGCACCGCTGCGTCGGCGTCGATCGCAAGCTGGACGTCGACCGGATCGTCGGCGTCATCGCCGAGCACGAGCCGGACATCGTCTGCCTGCAGGAACTGGACGTCGGCCGGGCCCGGACCGGCTTTGTCGATCAGGCGCAATCGATCGCCGACAAGCTGGCCATGACCTTTCACTTTCATGCCGCCATGCAGGTCGAGGCCGAACAGTATGGCGACGCGGTCCTGACCCTGCGGCCCGAGCGGCTGGTGAAGTCGGGGCCGTTGCCGACCATCCGCGGCATCCCCGGTCTGGAGCCGCGTGGCGCCCTGTGGGCGGCCGTCGATTTCGATGGCGTGATCCTGAACGTCTTCAACACCCACCTCGGCCTGGTCCCGCGCGAGCAGCGGCTGCAGGCCGAGGCCCTGGCCGGGAAGGACTGGCTCGGTCACCCGGACTGCGTCGGCCCGACCCTGCTGACCGGCGACTTCAACGCGACGTCGCTGACCCGACCGTATCAGACGCTGACGCGGAAATTGGCCGACTGCCAGCGCACCTTGGGACTGAAGCCGTCGGTGAAGACCTTTCCTTCAAGCTTTCCCGCCATCCGCATCGATCACTGTTTCACCAGTCCCGAGATCAGGGTGACGGCGGTGAGGGCACCGTTCTCACCCTTGGCGCGGATGGCATCGGATCATCTGCCGCTGGTGATCGATTTCGAGTTCAGGAAGGGCCAGCAGGCAAGCTCCGCCGCGACCGGGTCCGTCGCTTCCACGGCCTGAACGAGTCGCTCGCCGACGTTGGATCGCCCAGCTGGAACTGGGCGATGACTTGCTCGGTCCTCGACGGGCGGGTCGCGCCGAGCATCCGCATACGCCCGGTATCGAAGCGCTGGATCGCCTCGCCGGTCGAACCGGCGGTGGCCTCGGCGGCGGCGAAGTCGTCCGTCTGCACGCCGATCCAGTGACCGGTGGTGCGATGACGAAAGCGACGGATGGCCTCGGTTCCGGCTTCGGTCCCCGGACAGGCCGCGACATCGCATTCGGTATCGAAGCCCAGCGATCTGTTGTTCAGATTGGTCGAGCCGATCCTCAAAATCTGATCGTCATAGATCGACACCTTGGCGTGCACGATGATCCGCTGGCCTCCCTTGGTGTGCGGGGTGAAAGCGAAGAAGCGATTGTGCCGGTCAGCCTGTTCCAGCCGGAAGAGGATTTGAGAGCGGGCCGTATCCATGGTCATCCGGTCGAACCAGCTGGGACTGCCACCCGTCGTGACCAGCACCACCTCGGGTCCGTTCGCCTCGCCCAGCCTGTCCGCCAGGGCGGCGGCGATCACCGGCGACGTGAAATACTGGTTCTCCAGATAGATCAGGCGTTTCGCCTGTCGGATCGCGTCCAGATGCAGGGCCTCGTTCTCCCGTACTTCCGTCCGGCCTCCCGCGCCGGGTTCGGTGCGGGCGATGGCGACGGGGGTCTGGAGCAGATCGGGCTCGACATCATCGGGCCAGGGGTCGCCCCCGACCTGGTCGGGAACGGTTCGTTCCCACGTCGCCTTGAACCAGCGCTCCCGCGCCAGATCGCCCAAGGCCAGCGCGGCCGCGCCGTCCATCACGCACATGACCTCGTGTCGGGGCGGAGGAATGACGCCGGACGGCAGGCGGCGCCGCGGATCGTCCTCCAGATGCTCATCGGAATCCCAGCGGTCCACCGAGATATCGCCGCCGCCGCAGAACGCCACGGCATCGTCGACGATGACCACTTTCTGATGGTGGCAGGCCCCCAGGGCACCGGGTGTATCAAGGCGGAATTCCACAATCCGCTTGCGAAACCAGCGATGCGCTCGCTGGGGGAAGAAGCCCTGGGAGGCGGCGATCAGGAGCGGAGATTTCCATATCAGCAGCCTGACATCCAGCTCGGGCCGGGACTTGACCAGCAGGCGCAGCAGATGGCCGATTTCGCCCTGCGGTCCCAGGTCCGCGCCCTCGGGATCCAGCCGGGTCCTCGGATCGAACTGCCAGCCGAGTATGACGACCGAGCGTCGCGCCTTGTCGAGCGACGACCGGAGGGCGGCGAAATAGGCCGCATTTTCCATAAGCACGGCGAATCGGCCCGCTGTCTCCACCCGCCAGCAGTTTCGGCCGGGCACCAGCAGTGTGTCGCTCTGGTCGTCCATAAGGCAGGTTTGCCCGATTCGCATGACGGTGGCTTGTGGCCGACCCTACAACACGCACGCCGCCCGCTTCCGTTCCGTCGTGGCGACCAATGGTGACGCTTTGTTCATGTTGCCCCCGATTGTCCGACCGCTGTTTTGGGCGCATAGAGGGCCGCGCAACTCGGATGAGGGAGATCGGCGATGCAGGCGCTGATCCAGTTGATTATCGGCTTCGTCGCCATGCTGGCCGCTGCGGTGCTGTCGCAGTTCGGCGTGGACCTCGACGCGCGTGAAAAGCCGCAGCGTGAAATCCATCGGGTGCGCGATTGCGGCACCGCCGGAACCACGGCGCTGTTCGCCACGTCTTCCGAGCGCGAACAGGACTGCTGATCTTCAATCCCGATGGTGCACGGAATCGTCCGCCCTCGACTTTGCGCGCAGCGATTGACTCGCTAGGGTCCATACGTCCTATCGCGCGTCGGTCGCCGACGCCGCCCCGTGACGAGATCGCCGCCCCATGAAATCCCCCCGTCAACGGCCCCCGCTGAACCTGACCGACCCGGCGAACGAGGTCCCGGCCCCCGAGCCCTTGCCGATGACGGAGATTCAGCCCGATTCCGCGGTCACGGCTGACCGCCCCGTGTCCGAGCGGCGTCGCCGGCGCATCGCCGAGGACGAGCGTCGGACGCTGGAACGGGGCCAGGCGACAGCGTCGACCGAACAGGTCCTTGCCGTGCCGGTTGAAGAGAGCGTGATGGCATTTTCGGTCGATGCACCGCCGGTCGCCCTTCAGACGCCAGCGGTCCCCGCCACCCTCCACCGGCGGGAGCAGCCCGCGCCTTCCGGGCGGCACGCCTATTTGGTCGCCGGCATCGCTTCGGCCCTGTGGATCGGCGGCGTTGCCGCCTGGTTGGCGTTCGAGACGGGCTCGGGCGCGTTGGAACTCGAGCCGTTGCGGTTGGCCTTTTTCGCCCTGATCGCGCTGGCACCCGCCGGGATGGCGATCATGCTGGCCCATGCCGTGCGCCAGGGTGCCGGTCTGGCCGCCGAAACCCGCCGCGCGCGTGAGCTGTCGGAGGCCCTGATCGCCCCGACGGCGCTGGCGGCCCAGCAGACGGGAGAGGTTCTTCAGTCCCTGCGCAACGACATCGACCAGGCATCGCTGGCTGCCGAACGGGCGCGCCACGACATGGCGCTGCTTCGGGAGGCGTTGTCGCACGAGACCACGCGCCTGAACGAGGCGGCCGAAAACGCCGGCCGCACCGCGCGGCGCCTCGCCGAAGAGCTGGGCAGCGAGCGCACCCAGATGCAGAGCCTCGGCAACCAGCTGGATACCCAGGCCGCAGGCGTGATCGACGCCGTTGAGCGGCAATCGCGCATGGTCGTCGACGCTTCCGATCTGGCGCAGACCCAGCTGCGTGAGGCCGAAGCGGCGCTGGCCGCCCGCGCCGCAGATCTGGCCGCCGCCGCCGGCGAGGCGCAGGACGCCGCCCGGGTCGCGGCCGATGACCTGGCCCGCCAGACGTTGAGACTTGAAAACGCTGGCTCGGGCGTCGCCGAGCAGATTCAGTCGGTGGAGGAAGGCCTCGGCCAGCAGCGCGCCGCCCTCGTGACCGCCGCCTATGCCTTGCGCACCGATCAGGAGGATTTCTCCGCCCAGGTGGAGAGCCAGCGGGCCCAGTTGAGCGAGCAGCTTTCGGCCACCCGCACCGCCTCGGGCGAACTGGGCGAAACCTCGGTCCGCACGACCGAGACGATCAAGGACCTGGTCGAGGCGGCCAGCGACCAGTTCCGGGCGCTGATCGAAATGTCCCAGCGCGAGGCCGACGGTTTCGATGCCGCAACGAAGCTGGCTCTGGACCGGTTCGAGGCGCTGGCCGCCGAAGCCCGCGACGCCCTGGTCGAGGAGACGCGCCGGGCGCTGGTCGCCCTGCAGGCCACGTCAGAGGAATCCCGCTCCGCCGCCACCGCAGCGGCGGACCAGGCCCAGTTGCGGGCGGAACGGCTGGGCGAGGCCCTGTTCGACGCCGCCCAGAAGGCCGATCAGGCGGCCGATGCCCGGGTCGACAGCGCCCGCAAGGTCGTGGTCGAGACGTCCGGGCTGGTCGACGAGGCGGGGCAGCGGGCCTTGGAGCGACTGGAAACGACGTTCGAGCGCATGAACGCCGCCCTCGCCCAGATCGACGAGACCATCGAGGATCTGGACGAGCGCGCCGCCCGCCTGCCGGAACAGGCACAAGTCCGGGTCGAAGCGATCCGCGCCACGGTCGAGGCCGGTCTGGCGGCCCTGTCGGCGGCGTCCCAGAAGGCAGCAGCGGACACCGAGGCGCTGGACGCGGGCTTCCAGGAGCGGGTGAGGCGCAACTACGACATGCTGACCGAGGCGGTTCGCTTGATGGGCGTGGTATCGGGAGACAGCCCTGCCCTGCGCCGTCGCGAACCTTCGCCGCCGGCCGCCGCCCCGCCGCCGATCGCCGAACCGGGACCTGAGGGCCGGGCTCGCCAACCGCGCCCGGACGAGCCGCGTGCGTTCGGCTTGCGTGGACGACTGAAGCTCGAACCCATGCCGGGTTCCAGCGCGCCGCACGCCCTGGCCGGGGATCGGCTGGACTGGAGCGATCTGGTCGATGAAGGTCCAGGCGAGGTGCCGCTGGATCTCGACACCCCGGTCATGCCCGCCGCCGACACCGAGGCGCTGGAAGGGCGGATCACCGCCGCAATCCGCCGGATGGGCGTCGATCCGAACGCCCTTTTGCCCCGTTCGCGCGTCGAGGAGGCCGCCCAGGCCGTGAGCGGGCGTGATCCCGATCGCGCCCGCCAGATCGTCCGTCGCGTCGCCCCGGCAGCGGTGCGAAGCGTGTCGCGCCGGGTGCTGACCGATCCGGACCTGCGCGAAGACGCCGAGGCCTATGTTCGAGTTTTCACACGGGACCTTTCGACCCGGACCGCCGCTGGCGATAGCGCGGGGATTCTGGGGCGGCTGACCTCCGACGGGGGGCGCGCCTATATGCTGCTCGATGCGGCCATCGGCGACCTTTCCTGACGTCGCTCGCACTCGCCTGAATCGGGAATCATACGTCCGCTGAACGTCGATAACGTATTTCGTCTTGACGATTGCGTCCGCATGACGACACCGTCCGCCGTCGTCACGTATGTGTCACGCGTAAGCAGGGTTTATGCTCGACATCGCCTCCGAGAGCACGCAGGACATCCGACCCGCGATCGTGATTTGCGCGTGGGATATCGACGATGGCTCGGTCGACCTGATCGAGGACCTGTCCGGCCAAGCCTGGAGCCCGGCGGGTGCCCGCACCATCGCCGTTCCAGCGAGCGATCCGGATTCGCTGGCGTCGATCCTGTCCAGCCACCTGAGCGACCAACGCTGCCGGGCCTTGCTGCTGGTCGGACGGACGCGGCGCAGCGAGGGTTTCAGGCTGCAGATGCGGGCCGAGAGCCGAAGCGTCGACGGAAGCCAGAAGTTGGACGGGGTCGGTCCCAGCGTGGCCCGCGCCACCGCGCCCGTCAGTGAGATCGTCCGCGCCCTGAACGAGGCCGGCATGGCCGCCGACGCCAGTTCGGACGCCGAGGACGACGTCGGCAGCTATCTGCTCTACCGGGTGCTTTCCAACCTGCCGGAGGGGATCGATACGCCGGCCGTCGGCCTGTTGCGGGCGCCGCAGCACGAGCCCGACGCTGCGGTGCGTGAGGCGATCAAGACGGCGGCGCAGGCGATGGCGCGTCACATGTCCCCCCTGCCCCGCTCACGCGGGATCTGAGTTCGCAGCGGAATGGCGGCGATGAGCCCGACCGCTGCCATCGCCGCCATCGCCCAATAGCCACCGGCGGCGAACCGGTCGTAGAGCGGGCCCGACGCCAGCGTCGCCAGGCCGATCAGCAGACCCGCCGAAACGACCGACAACAGCATCTGCGCGGCGGTGTGGCTGTCACGCGGTACCAGACGCTCGACGATCTGGACCCCGGCCAGGAAGGTCGCGGCGAAGGTCAGGCCGTGCAAGGCCTGCAGCGGCCACAACAGCCACAGGGGCGGGGCGAAGGCCATGGCGCTCCAGCGCACGACGGCGGCGGCCGAACCGACCATCAGCATGCTCCACGGGCCGATACCGACCCGGCGGCGCCACGGTTCGAACAGCCACATCAGGGCGATCTCGACCACGACGCCGAAGGCCCAGAGCAGGCCGGTCACCGCCTCGCTGATGCCCTCCGACTTCCACAGGATGACCGAAAAGCCGTACTGGTAGGCGTGGGCCGCCTGGACCGCGCCGACGGCGAAGATGGCGGTGACGAACACCGGGTCTCCGAGCAGGCGGCCGAGGCCGCGAAACCGGTCCCTGCCGCGCGACGGCGTGCCGTCGGCCACCGGTTCCGGCGGCAGGGCGGCGAGGGCGGCGACGGTCACGCCGAGGCTGGCGGCGGCGATCCAGACGATGATCGCATCCACCGGCGCGATCAGCAGGATGGCCCCCATGCCGATGTTGGCGACGACGAAGGCTGCGGATCCGAGACCGCGCGGCACGGCGAAGGTGAATCCGATCCGTGCCGCCAGACGCAGGGTCATGACATCGATCAGCGGTACCAGCGCCCCCATGGCCGTCGCGCCGACGAACCAGCAGACGGCCCAGGCCAGATAGCCCTCGACCAGTCCCGCCGCGCCGTAGCCCAGCGCCATCACCAGACCGAGAATGGCGATCGGGGTGCGCCGCAGCAGAAAGCCGTCGGCCCAGACCGCCAGCAACGGGCCGGTGATCACCCGCGCCAGCATCGGGATAGCCAGCAGGGTTCCGATCTGCGCCCCACTCAACCCCTGCGCGCTCAGCCATAGCCCTGCAAACGGAAGGCTGACCCCGGTGGCACCGAAGAGCAACACATACTGTAGCGCCATGCGCTGGGCGGCGGTCATGGCGCGCGAATAGCAGACGCGACAGATTCTGTCGGCTAGCGTCACGTGATGCATGTGACACGAAGTCTGGCGCTTTTCGCCGCCCTGAACGGAGCCATGGCGGTCGCCATCGGGGCGTTCGCGGCGCACGGCGCGGGGCCGCAGATCAAGTCGCTGC
Organism: Caulobacterales bacterium; assembly: GCA_038234475.1. Classification (GTDB taxonomy): domain Bacteria; phylum Pseudomonadota; class Alphaproteobacteria; order Caulobacterales; family Caulobacteraceae; genus Brevundimonas. The sequence continues at coordinate 13,890 of JBBQTX010000017.1, forward strand.
TGACCACCGGAGCGCACTATCAGCTGGCCCACGCCATACTGGCGGTGGTTTGCGCCATCTGGCCGGGACGGGATCGACTGATCGTCGCCGCCGGCTGGCTGGCCGCGGTCGGCGGACTGGTGTTCGCCCTGGCCCTGACCGCCGTCGCCCTGCTGAGCCTGCGGGCCATGGGGGCGGTCGCTCCGATCGGCGGTGCCCTGATGATCGCCGCTTGGCTTTTGCTCGCCGTGGCCGCATTGCGGTCACAATCGCCCAACGCCTGACCGGCACGAACAGAGACCCGACAAACTTCATGGCCTTCCCCGCGCCCGCAACGCCCCGCCGCGAACTGTTTCCCGAGATCGAGCCCTACGCCACCGGCTTCATGCCGACCGAAGGCGTGCACGAGGTCTATTACGAGGAATGCGGCAATCCGCAGGGACTGCCGGTGGTCGTGCTGCACGGCGGGCCTGGGGGCGCGGTCAACCCGGGCATGCGGCGCTATTTCGATCCGGCGGCCTACCGCATCGTCCTGTTCGACCAGCGCGGTTGCGGCCAGAGCCGCCCCAACGCCTCGCTGGAGGATAACACCACCTGGACCCTGATCGAGGACATCGAGCGGCTGCGCGAACTGCTCGGGATCGAAAAGTGGGCCGTCTTTGGCGGCAGCTGGGGTTCGACCCTGTCAATGGCCTATGCCATCACCCACCCCGAGCGGGCCTCGGCGCTGATCCTGCGCGGCATCTTCCTGCTGACCAAGCCGGAGCTGCACTGGTTCTATCAGGACGGCGCGTCCAATATCTTCCCCGACGCCTGGGAGCGCTTCCTCGCGCCCATCCCCGAGGACGAACGCCACGACCTGATGGGGGCCTATTACAAGCGGCTGATCGGCGACGACCGGGCCGCGCGCGCTGCCTGCGCCATCGCCTGGTCCAGCTGGGAGGGCGAAACGGTCAGTGTCGAGGGCCCCGACGCCCGCCCGGACAAATTCGCCGACCCCGAGTTCGCGGTCGCCTTTGCCCGTATCGAATGCTGGTATTTCATGAACGGCGGCTTCTTCCCGGAAGAAGGCTGGCTGCTGAAGAACATCGGCCGCATCCGGCACATCCCGTGCTGGATCGCGCAGGGGCGGTTCGATGTGGTGACCCCGATCACCAGCGCCTGGGCCCTGCATCGTGCCTGGCCGGAAGCCAAGCTGGACATCGTCAAGGACGCCGGCCACGCCTCGACCGAGCCCGGCATCGTCGACAGCCTGGTGCGGGCCACGGACTGGGCCGTGAAGCTCTGATGTCGAAGACCGGACAGCCGTCTTCTCCCTTTCCGCCTCGCGGCTGAAAAGTTCGGGGAGGGCGCGGGGCGGCCGGGCCTCGCCCGGAGTGATTGATAGAGTTACCGTTTCGACGAAGCCTGACCTGGCCGCCCTTCCGATCCGCCCGTGAAACCACGGTCGGGAAGGGACGGCACCGCCCCGCGCAGCCGTTATCCACGCGCCCTCCGGTTGGCGGCCCTGTGTTCGGGCCTAGCCGGATCTCCGCCGGG
>JBBQTX010000018.1:0-14948 GCA_038234475.1 Caulobacterales bacterium
GACGACGGTTGACGGTTTCGAGACCCAGTTGGCGACCAACTACCTTGGCCATTTCGCCCTGACGGGACGGCTGTTGCCCCTGCTGAAGGCGGGCCAGGCCCGGGTGGTGCAGCTGTCGAGCATCGCGCATCGGCACGGGCGGATCCGGCTCGACGATCTCCAGCACGAGGCGGGCTACAGGCCTTGGCCTGTCTACGCCCAGTCCAAGCTGGCGATGCTGATGTTCGCGCTGGAACTGGACAGGCGCAGCCGGGCGAACGGCTGGGGATTGACCAGTGTGGCGGCTCACCCCGGCTATGCCCGGACCAGCCTGATCGGGAGCGGCCCGCTGGTCGCACGTCCGCTCGCGCGGGCGGTCATGCGGCTGATTTTTCGGCCGTTGATCGAGCCGCTGATCAGCCATTCCGCCGCCGAGGGGGCCCTGCCCATCCTGATGGCCGCGACATCGGCCGTAGAGCCCGGCGGCTACTATGGCGCGACGCGGAGGCACGAGTTGAAGGGCCCGGCCGGGCTTGCTGAAATCCGGCCGCGGGCCGGGGAGGTCGAGGTTGCGCGCGCCCTTTGGGAGGCCTCGGAAGCCCTCACCGGGGTGCGCTGGGACTGACCCGCCCGAGCACGGGAACGTGAACGTCGCCCGCCGCAACAGGCGTATGCTCTCCCGGCGTAGTCTGGGTCAGAGCGAAGCGTTGGGAGGCGCTAACGGTCATGATGTCACGCGTACAAAAGGGAATGGTCGCCGGTGCGGCGGCTACGGTCATCGTGTCGCTGATGGAGGCCATCAATGTCCTGTTTCTGCAGTGGTTCGCACCCTTTCCCCTGATCGTTTCCAACATCCTGGGGCTGGGGCGAAACATGCCGGCGGGCTGGGCCATCCACGTGGCGGTCGGGGTGCTGGTTCTGGGGCCGCTGTTCGGCATCCTGTGTCCGAAGCTGCCGACCGACACCCCCGAGACAAAGGGAATATTGTTCTCGGTCGTCGCCTTCGTGGCGCTGATGCTGGTGATGATGGTCGTTGGCGACAACGGCGTGTTCGGCACCAATTTCGGCACCATCGGCTGGTTGCTGGTTACCAATGCCGTGTTCGGTATCGTGATGGGCAATGCCTATGCCCGGCTGGTGGCGCGCGACAAGCATGCACCGAGCGTTGCCGGGGGCGCTGCGGCTTCCTAGCCGTGGCACCCCAATGGGTCGACCAACGGTCGGACCAGGGGCGGCCTAGTTGAGCCGCGTGCCGATCTGGGCGATGGCGGCGTCCAGCAGCGGGTCGGATTTCTGGCCAGCAAGTCGGGCGGCAAGGATTTTTTCGGCGGCGCGGGCGGCGAGGTCGGCTGCGGCGGTCTTGACCTCGGCGATGGCCTGGACCTCGGCTTGGGCGATGCGGCGCTCGGCCAAAGCCTGACGACGCTTCAGGGTCTCTTCGAGCTTGGCCTTGGCCTCGACTTCCATCAGACGGGCATCGGCCTCGGCGGCTTTCAGCATCGCGGCGGCCTGGGCTTCTGCCTCGGCTTTTTCGGTGCGGATCTGGGCCAGCAGGGCCTCGGCCTCGGCGCGAAGGCGGGCAGCTTCGTCGAGTTGGCCCTGGATTTTGGCAGCCTTGGCGTCGAGTTGGCCGGCGACCAGTTTGTGCACGCCCGCCCACAGCAGGATGCCGAAGAACAGAAGCAGGCCGATACCCACCCAGAGCTCGGAGCTGTCGAGAGCGAAGAAACCCTCTTTGAGGAACACGTTCATGTCAGGCGGCTCCCTTGATGGCGGCGGCGGCCTCTGCGGCGGTCGGGGCCTTGCCGGTCAGGCGATCGACGATGGCGACCAGGGTGTCGGAGGCGATGGCCCCGACGTTGACCATGGCGGCGTCGCGGGTCCGGGCAATGGCGGCCTCGGCCTCGGCGATGCGCGCGGAGACGACGGATTCTTCGGCGGCGGCGCGGGCGTTGGCGTCCTCCGCAACGCGAGCGCGGGCAGCGGCGACGGTAGCCCGCGAGGTGGTCCGGGCCTGCTCGACCTCGATCTTGGCCACGGCGGCCTGCTCGGCGGCTTCGGCCTGGACCTGACGCGCGGTGGCGACGGCGGAGGAAATGGTTTCGGCCCGCTGGTCCATCACCCGGCGGAGGCGCGGCGCGAAGACCCTGGAGATCAGCAGATAGAGGGCCAGAAACAGGATCAGCAGATAGATGATCTGCCCGGCCCAGTTTCCGAATTCGAATTGCGGCAGTCCGGCCGATTCGCCTTTGGCATCGGGCGTCGACGTTCCGGCATGCATCTGGTCCGCGGAAAGCGGCGCGGCGTCTTGGGAGGGTGTCTTGGCCATGGACCCGTCTGTCTGTTCAGCAAATAGCGACGGCGGCGCGGGCGGTCCGAAAGGATCGCCCGGGCCGCCGCATCATTTCCGGTCGGGCTTTAGCCCAGCCAGGCCAGGATGCCGAGCACGAAGGCGAGAATGCCCAGGGCCTCGACCAGGGCGGCGCCCACGAACAGGTTGCCGACTTGCGAGGCGGCCGCCGACGGGTTGCGCAGGGCACCGGCGAGGAAGTTGCCGAAGATGTTGCCCACGCCGATGGCCGAGCCGAGCATGCCCAGGGTGGCGAGGCCGATACCGAAGTATTTGAAGGATTCGGGTTCCATGATGAGTATCCTATTCAGTCAGGTTGGATGGATTGGCGAAAACTGGGACGGCCTTAGTGGCCTTCACCCAGGTTGACCACATCATTGAGGTAGATGCTGGCCAGAACGGCGAAAACGAAGGCCTGAAGGAAGGCCACGAGGAACTCCAGAGCGGTGATTCCGACGACCATGCCCATCGACAGCGCGGCGACGGGCAGGCCCAGCAGACCCAGGCCGCCGGCTGCCGCAAGACCGCCCATCGACACCACGAAGCCCGCGAAAATCTTCAGGGCGATGTGGCCACCCAGCATGTTGCCGAACAGACGCAAGGCTAGGGTGATGGGACGCAAAAGGAATGACAGAAACTCGATCGCACCGACAACGGGACGCAACACCAGCGGCGCACTGGCGGGCCAGAACAGGCTGAAGAAACCCAGACCGTGTTTGGCGAAACCGATGCCGACAACCAGCAGGATGGTGATCAGGGCAAAGGTGCTGGTCACCGCCAGTTGCGACGTCGCGGTGAACGACAGGAACATACCCAGCAGGTTCATGGCCAGGATCAGCATGAACAGGGTGAAGACGAACGGGAAATATTTGCGCCCGTCATGGCCGATGATGGAGTCGGTCACGCCGTCGATCAGGTCAAACAGGGTCTCGCCCGCCGCCTGGAGACGACCGGGAACGACCTTGGCGTTGGACGTTACGAGCGTCAGGAACAGCACGACGGCTGCAAAGGCGATCGTCATGGCCAGGTGCGAATTGGTGAAGGCCACCTGCACACTGCCGAGAACCGGAACGGTGACCTCGCCGAAATCCAGCCCCGCGATGGGCTTGACCTGAAACTGCTCAATCGGATCGGCCAACCGCCTATCGCTCCTTGTCTTCTTCGCCGGCTTCCTCGTAGGGCACGGCCTGAGCCGTGACACCTGCCGCCTTCGCCTGCGCCATCAGCCGGTTGGCCGTACGACGCGCCATATAGATCGACAGGGCAAAGCCCAGAAGGACTCCACCGATGATGCCCCACGGAGTGGTTCCAAGGAACCAGTCCACAAGAAAGCCCGCCCCCAGACCCACGAAGACGCCACCGAACAGATCGGCGAGAATCTTCCAGGCCTGTCCCGCCGCCGCCTGACCCGCCGCCTCGTGAGAGATCTGCCGGGCGGTGCGCGCCTCCAGATCGGATGCGCTGGATTTAAGGCGTTCTATCGCCTCTTCGCGCGATTCCGTTGGCAGGGACATGATGGCCTCAGCACTGCGACACTGACGCCGAAAGGCGGGCGTAGCAGGGGGTCTGAATTCGGCGCGGAACCTATAGGGGGGACCCGATTTGGTCAAGGCGGTGCGACGATCCGTTAAGACGCTGTATCTTCTGCAATTCCCGACGGCGGTCACGGCGAAGGATCACGCCCGTTCGCCCCCCCGCGTCAGCGCCGCAGAGCGGGGGCCGCGTCGGCAGGCGTGGCAGGCGTCGGGCCGCCCGCATCGCCCGCTGCCTGGCAGTCCTGACCGGCGTAGAGCCCATTCAGATAGTACCAACGGTGACGAACAGCCGACGCCTGCGCTTCCTTGCGTTCACGGTCGGGGCGGGTCAGGGCGTCGGCACCGGCCATGACCAGACCCGCGCCGGGAATCACCATGGCCGCACCGGCCTGGGCCACGCCGCCTATGGCGCTGAGGAAACCGCCGCCGGGCGCGCCGCCCATCTGCTCGCTGAGTCGGGCCGCATCTTCGGATATCTGCGGGCAGGTCATGGCGGTGTCTGTGTCGCGCATAATCTCGATGGGGGCGTCTTCACGCGGCGCGGCGGCGGCTACCTGGGCGGTCGCGTCGAACGGAACGACCGCCGCGACCAGACCGGCGACGGCGGAAAGCAAGGCGGTTCTCATGATACTCAACCTTCAAAGCCCCGCGTCAGAACGGATGCGGAGGGTCGGGGTTGCGTTCAGGCGGCGAAGCGCCCCTCCGTCAGGCCCGGACGGCCCGGCTGACCTCGACACCCAGCGCCTGAAGCGCCGCTGCGGCGATGTGCTCGGCGTTCAGCCCGGCCGTGGCGTACATGGCGACCGGGTTGTCCTGGTCCTGGAAGACGTCGGGCAGATGCAGCGTGCGGATCTTCAGGCCCGCGTCGAGCGCGCCCTTTTCGGCCAGAAGCTGGAGCACGAAGGCGCCGAAGCCGCCCCTGGCCCCCTCCTCCACAGTGATCAGGCATTCATGCTCGCGGGCAAGGCGCAGGATCAGGTCGGCGTCCAGCGGCTTGGCGAAGCGGGCGTCGGCGACGGTGGCCGAGACGCCGCGGGCGGCCAGGGCGTCGGCGGCCTTGAGCGATTCCTGCAGGCGGGTGCCAAGCGACAGGATGGCGACGGTGGTGCCCTCGCGCATGATACGGCCCTTGCCGATCTCGAGCGGGGCCGCGAGCTCGGGAATCTCGACGCCGATGCCGTCGCCACGCGGATAGCGGAAGGCCGAGGGGCGATCGTCGATCTCCAGGCTGGTGGCGATCATGGCGGCCAGATCGGCCTCGTCGGCGGCGGCCATCAGAACCATGCCCGGCAGCGCGCCCATATAGCCGATGTCGAAACTGCCCGCGTGGGTGCAGCCGTCGGCGCCGACCAGGCCGGCGCGGTCCATGGCGAAACGGACCGGCAGCTTCTGGATCGCCACATCGTGGACGACCTGGTCGTAGCCGCGCTGGAGGAAGGTCGAATAGATGGCGCAGACCGGCTTCATGCCGTCGGCGGCCAGACCGGCGGCGAAGGTGACGGCGTGCTGTTCGGCGATGCCGACGTCATAGGTGCGGGTCGGATAGGCCTGGCCGAACAGGTCCAGACCGGTGCCCGAGGGCATGGCGGCGGTGATGGCGACGATGGTCGGGTCGAGCGCCGCGCGCTTGATCAGTTCGGTGCCGAACACCTTGGTGTAGCTGGGGGCGTTGGAGACGGATTTGGACTGCTGGCCCGAGACGATGTCGAATTTGGCGACCGCGTGCAGTTTGTCGGCACTGGACTCCGCGGGGGCATAGCCCTTGCCCTTTTGCGTCACCACGTGGACCACCACCGGGCGGTCGGTGATGGCGGCGGCGTTCTTCAGGATCGGGACCAGATTGTCCATGTCGTGGCCGTCGACCGGACCGACATAGTAGAAGCCCAGTTCCTCGAAGAAGGTGCCGCCCACGATCATGCCGCGGGCGTATTCCTCGGCCTTTCGCGCGGCGTTGCGGAACGGGCGCGGCTGGTGTTCGGCGACCGATTTTCCGAAGCGGCGGAAATTGCGATAGGCGTCGCCGGAGACCTGTTTGGCCAGATAGGCGCTCATGCCGCCCACGGGGGGGGCGATCGACATGTCGTTGTCGTTCAGGATCACCACCAGCTGTTTGGTGGTCTCGGCGGCGTTGTTCATGGCCTCATAGGCCATGCCGGCGGACATGGAGCCGTCGCCGATGACGGCCACGACCTTGTTGGTCTCGCCCTTCTGATCGCGGGCGGCGCAAAAGCCGAGTGCGGCACTGATCGAGGTCGAGGCATGGGCGGCACCGAACGGATCGTATTCGCTCTCGCTGCGCTTGGTGAACCCCGACAGGCCGCCTGGCATGCGCAGGGTGCGGATGCGGTCGCGGCGGCCGGTCAGTATCTTGTGCGGATAGCACTGGTGGCCGACGTCCCAGATCAGGATGTCCTTCGGCGTCTCGAAGACGTGGTGCAGGGCGACGGTCAGTTCCACCACGCCGAGGCCGGCACCGAGGTGGCCGCCGGTCGTGGAGACGGCGTCGATCGTCTCGGCCCGAAGCTCGTCGGCCAGCTGGCGCAGTTGCGCGATGTCGAAACGCCGCGTGTCGGCGGGAAGGTGAACCTGATCGAGCAACGGGGTGTCGGGCATGCGGGGCTTCGTACCTAAACCTTGGTCTTCCAACACGCTGTACCCCATTTCGCTGCGGATCGGATCGACGCGGTCTGAAAAATCGATGCAGGATCGGTGCAGCCCCGGACCTGCATCAGGACCGGCGTTTCAGCACGAAGTCCACACTGGCCTTGAGGATTTCGGCGTCCTGGCCAAACACGTCGAGGTGGGCCCGAGCCTGGTCGGCCAGGTGCGCGACCCTGTGCCGCGCCGCCGGAGCACCCAGCAGGGTGACGAAATTGGTCTTGCCCTGGGCCGCGTCCTTGTTGGCCGCCTTGCCCAGGATGTCCTCGTCGCCCTCGACGTCCAGCAGGTCGTCGACGATCTGGTAGGCCAGGCCGATGTCGTGGGCGAAACTGGTCAGGGCCTGGCGATGCAGTTCGCGGGCGCGGGCGATAATCAGGGGAATCTCGAAGGCGTAGGTGAACAGGGCCCCGGTCTTGAGCCGCTGCATCCGGGCCACGCCGCCCAGATCGTCGCGCACGCCCAGCAAGTCGATCATCTGGCCGCCGGCCATGCCGCGCGCGCCCGAGGCCAGCGACAGGCGCGCGGCCAGTTCGCAGCGGATTTCGGCGTCGTCGTGGGTATCGGGGTGCAGCAGGATGTCGAAGGCGGCGGTCTGCAGGGCATCGCCGGCGAGGACGGCGGTCGCCTCGTCGTAGGCCTTGTGCACCGTCGGGCGACCCCGGCGCATGTCGTCGTCGTCCATGCACGGCAGGTCGTCGTGGACGAGGCTGTAGGCATGGACGCATTCCAGGGCGCAGGCGGCGCGCAGCACCGGCCGCTCCTCGATGTCGAACAGGCTGGCCGCCTCGAGCGCGAAGAAGGGCCGCAGCCGCTTGCCGGGGCCGAGAGCGGCATAGCGCATGGCCTCGGTCAGGCGCGATTCAGGGCCGTCGGCGCGCGGCAGAAGCTCGTCCAGCGCCACGGTGACGAGATCGGCGACCTCGGCCACCCGGTCGATGACCCCCTGTTCGGGAGAGTTGGCGGCGCGGATGTGGGTCAGAACAGCCTCCCGCCCAACGGGACCTCGCGGTCGACACCGACGAGGACGACCTCGCCCGCCGCATCGGGAAACCCCAGGGTCAGCACCTCTGACATGAAGGGGCCGATCTGGCGCGGGGGAAAGTTGACCACGGCAGCGACCTTGCGACCGACCAGCGCCTCGCGCGTGTAGTGGGTGGTGATCTGGGCCGAGGATTTCCGCACGCCGATGTCGGGACCAAAATCGATGGTCAGCTTGTAGGCGGGCTTGCGCGCCTCCGGAAACGGGTCGGCGGACACGACCTGGCCGATGCGGACATCGACCTTGAGAAAGTCGTCGAACGCGATCTGGTCGGCGGCCGGTGCCATCAGTTGAACTCGGCCGGTTCGACGCCCTTCGCCTGGCCGTCAGCACCGACGACGATCTTCTCGACCCGGAGTTGGGCGGCCTTCAGCCGACTCTCGCAGTGACCCTTCAGATGCGCGCCCTCTTCATACATCGCGATCGACTCCTCAAGCGGGGCCTGACCCGACTCCAGTTTGGAGACGATGGCTTCAAGACGCTGGAGGGCGTCCTCGAAGCTGAGGTCGGCGGGGATGGCGGGTTCGGTCTTCGCAGCGTTGGTCATAGGCTGCGACCCTAGAGGGCGTAAACCCGCGCCTCAAGCACCGGTGACGCTTGATCTCCGCATTTCCCGGTCGGAATCATCGGACGCAGCCCCGACGCGGCGTGCGGAGACGATCCGGACACGGGCCTCCAGCATCTGGCCGCGCATGAAGCCCTCGCCCTCGGTGGGGGATTTGGGGGCCACGAGGATCTGGCGGACCACGTCCATGCCCGCGATCACCCGCCCGAAGGCGGCGAAGCCGGGATCGTCCGGCGTGGCCCGACCGGCGTCGAGGGAGGACAGATTGCCGACGATGATGAAGAAGTCGCCCGTCGCCGTGCCCGGATCGAAGCGGGCCATCGACAGGACTCCGTCCGTATGGCTGAGCCCGGTCCGGCTGGTCGGCTCGTGGGGGATCGGCGCGAGCACCCGGTCAGGGGCGTTGCCGGTCCCTCCCTGGACCACGCCGGCGTCGGGGCCGAGGACCATGCCGCGATAGAAGGTCGTCCCGTCGAACCGGCGCTCGTCCACATAGCGCAGGAAATTGTCCGAGGTGACCGGCGCGCGCGGGTCGGTTTCGATCAGGATGGTCCCTGCGGTGGTTTCAAGCGCCACCCGCGTGGCCGGGACAGGGGCGGCGGCCTGAACAGCGTCCTGGAGCGGAGACCGGGCGAGGCCTGGGACCGGATTCAGCACGATGCCGGCGAGGCCAAGGGCCGCCAGGACGAGGGACCGCCGCTTCATCGCCCTATCCCCACCGTCACCGCCTCTCGTAGCGGCGCTGGGACCAGTATTTGAAGCCCTGGTTGTGCACCAGCTTCCAGCCGTCCAGACGCAGGCGGCGACCGACCATATGGTTGAAATAGCCGTGGGCGAGGACCAGCACGTCCTGACCGGTTTCGGCGCGGGCGATCAGGGCGCGGGCGGCCTTTTCCGAACGGGCCTCGGCCTGCAAACGCGTTTCCTGGCCCTCGTGGTGGTCGAAGGTGTGCCACCAGAAGCGGGCGACCGCTCCCCAGTATTTGGGCGGCAACCGGAACCAGGACGGAAAGTGCGGCGGCGGCAGGGGCGCCTCGATGAACAGGGCGTCCGACATGACCGCGCGACCGGCGCAGATGGCGGCGGCGGTCTCCTGGGCGCGGGGGCGGGTCGAGGCGTAGATGGCCCCTGCACCCTGGGCCGTGACCAGCAGTTCGGGGGGCGGCGTCTGGCCGGCCAGCAGCCCGCCGACTTCGTATCTGGCCCACCAGTCGCGATACTGATCAGAGGTCAGCAGGCATTTGCGCGACAGGGCCGGCTCGCCGTGCCGGGCGAGGGTGATGTTACCCGGACGCGCCGCGACCGGGGCGGCCCGAGCCGGCGCTGGCTCTGGCACCGGGGGCTCCGGCACCGGGGCTACGGGCGGTTCGGCCATCACTGAGTCTCTGGCGGGGGCGGGCATGATGAGCGGACCATAGGCCTTTGGCGTATCGTCCCTTAGTCCTCCCTCAGCGCCTGGACATGGGCCACCGCAGACCGGCCCAACCCCTCTAGGTCGTAACCGCCCTCGAGCGAGGACACAACCTTGCCCCCGCAGCACGATCGCGCGACCTCGAGAACGGCGCGGGTGGCCCAGGCGAAATCCCCGGCTTCCAGACTTTGATGGGCCAGCGGATCGCGGCGGTGCGCGTCGAACCCGGCCGAGATCAGGATCAGGTCGGGGCCGAAGGCCTCCAGCGCCGGCATCAGGCCTCCCGAGAATGTGGCGCGCCAGGCTTCGCGTGCGGCGTGGGGCGGCACGGGGACGTTGACGATGTTGCCGACGCCGGTCTCGGACGCCGCACCCGTGCCGGGATAGAGCGGCATCTGGTGGATCGAGCCGAGGAACAGGCTGGCGTCATCCGCGAACGCGGCCTGGGTGCCGTTGCCGTGATGGACGTCGAAATCGATCACGGCGACCCGGCCCATGCCCTCGGCCTGGGCCACCCGGGCGGCGACGGCGACGTTGGAGAACAGGCAGAAGCCCATCGCCGTCCCGGGCTCGGCATGGTGGCCCGGCGGGCGAACGGCGGCGAAGGCGCGATCGACCTCGCCGCAGGCGACGGCCCTCACGGCGTCGATCACCGCTCCGGCGGCCAGCCGGGCGGCGCGGACGCTGCCGGGCGACAGGACGGTGTCGGCGTCGATCTGGTTCAGCCCGGTGGCCGGCGAAGCGGCCAGCAGGCGGGCAACATGGGCCGCAGGGTGCAGCCGTTCGAGGTCAGCCACGGCGGCTTCGGTCGCGGCACGGCGGTCGAGGCGGAGGCCGGCGTCGTCGAGGGCATCCAGCACGGCCTGAAGCCGCTCGGGGCTTTCGGGATGGCCGACCCCGGGGCGGTGCCCCAGCATGTCGGGATGGGTAAACAGGGCGACGCTCATTATCGGGAGGATACGAGCCTCCGGCCCCAATCCCAACCCCCGCTCATCCCGGCGAAGGCCGGGACCCTGATCACCAACGGGGGCCGGTGCGCGCATGTACCGGGCCGACCAGGTCGGACGTCGAGACCTGACATCCGGACCCGGGCCTTCGACGGGGTGAGCGGAATCAAAATCCATCTTGATCGATCGTGACCGAGGGTCCTATTCGCGCAGCATGACCGACGCCGCGATCCGCCCCGCCATCGACGCCGACGTAGAAGCCCTGGGCGCGCTCGGGCGCCAGACCTTCCTCGACACCTTCGTGGCGGCGGACGGGTTCGCCATCCCCTATCCGGCCGACGATCTGGCGGCCTTCCTCGAGGCCAGTTTCAGTCCGGCGGCGATCCGGTCGAAACTGCGGGAGCCGGGCGCGGCCTGGTGGGTGGCGGAGCGGGACGGGGAGCTGCTGGCCTTCGCCAATACGGGGCCGAACACCCTGCCCCACCCGGAGGCTCGGGCCAGCCATGCGGAGCTGCGGCGGCTGTATGTGTCGAAGGCGGCGCAGGGACTGGGGCTGGGGACCAAACTGTTGGACGTGGCGCTGGACTGGATGGAGGCCAACACCGACGGGCCGGTCTGGATCGGGGTGTGGAGCGGAAACCTGAAGGCGCAAAGGCTTTACGCGGCCTATGGGTTCGAGACGGCGGGCGAATATCAGTATCCGGTCGGGACGTGGCTGGACGACGAATTCATCCTGCGGCGGGGGTAGGCAGCAGGGCGCAACCGTGGCTTGATCGACCGATCCGAGGGAAAATCGATGATCGCCCGACTGCTGTGCCTGACCACCGTACTGGTCTCCACCCCGCTCGCCGCGCGAGAGGCCGCGCCGCCGCCCCAGCGGGCCACGCCCGAACAGGTCGAGGCCGCCCGGGCGGAAGCCGACCGGATCATTGCGGCGGCCGAGGCCGGCGATCTGTTCGTGAACATGACCGGAAACGCGTTTCCGACTGTGCGGCACAAGGCGAGCGGCCTGATCTGCCACTTTAGCGGCTCGCCCGAGATCGACCGGATCCAGATATTTCCAAACTCGCCCCGGGGCGACGATGTCGGCTGCACCACGCGCGACCCGGGCGTCTGGGTGGAACTGACCTATTACGCGACCCGCTACACTCCGATGCCAACCGAAAAGGCCATCCTCGACGACGCCTCGGCGGCCATCCGTAACCGGTTCCCGAGCGCCCGACCGTTCGATGGCGAGTTGAGCTCGCTAAGTACGGATACAGTCACCCCGATAAGCGCCGCTTTCATCGTAGATTCGACCGTCGGAACCCTGTTTACCATGGCAACGGTTGAACATCTGGACGGCTGGAGCTTCAAGGCGCGGGCCACAGGCCCCGTTGAGAAGGCGGCCGAGGTCAATCTCAGAACGTTGAACTTCACCGTGATGTTGACGCTCCGCAACATTGAGCCGTTCGCCAGCGCCGGCGAATAGCGGCCCGGTTTCCGATCGCGGTCGCGGCGCGTTATAATGACCTCATGACCCGCGACGAACTTCTGATCAAGCTGCGCGAACTGAAGCCCTGGCTGGAAGAGCAGGGCATCGTCAATGTGCGCCTGTTCGGCAGCTATGCGCGCGACGAGGCGGGGCCGGAAAGCGATGTGGACCTGCTGGTGGAAACGAGCAAACCGCTCGGCTTCCACTTCTTCGCCATAGAACGGGAGTTGGGCGCGAAACTAGGCACCACGGTCGAGATGGGTAGCGAAGAAGGCATGCATCGACTGGTGAGGAAGCAGGCGATGCGCGACCTCTTGCATGTCTAGCGAGAGAAACCGGCTGTATCTGACCGAGATGCTGACGGCTGTGACCCGAATCTCGTTCAATCTGCGTCCCTTCACATATGAGGAATGGGTCGAGATCGAGCCGTTGGTCGCCGTGGTCTGCATGAACATGATCGTGCTGGGCGAAGGTGCCAATCAACTCTCGCCGGGGCTAAAGGCGAAGGAGCCGCAGGTGCCGTGGGAAGGCATGATCGGGATGCGAAATCGCCTCGCCCATGTCTACCTTCGAGTGAACCTCAAGAGGGTTTGGGAGGCCGCGACCGATCAAGCGCCAAAGCTGGAGAAACCGCTCAAGCGTCTGCTTGCCAGCCTGGGCCCGGAGCAGGACTGATGCTCCTCCCCTTCTTCACCGCCCTGAGAGACGCCCGCGTTCCGGTGTCGATGAAGGAATGGCTTCATCTGATGGAGGCGATGGATTGCGACATCGCCGGGCGCAAGGTCGACGATTTCTACCACCTGTCCCGCACCGTGCTGGTCAAGGATGAGAAACACTATGACCGGTTCGATCAGGTGTTCGGCAAGGTGTTCGCCGGGATCGAGACCGTCGGCGCGGGCGAGGAGCCGTCGCTCGACGTGCCCGGGGACTGGCTGAAACTGCTCAACGAGAAATACCTGACCGACGAGGAGAAGGCCCAGATCGAGGCGCTGGGCGGGTTCGACAAGCTGATGGAGACGCTGAAACAGCGGCTCGAGGAACAGCAGGGCCGCCACGAGGGCGGGTCGAAATGGATCGGCACAGGCGGGACCAGCCCGTTCGGGCATGGCGGTTACAATCCCGAGGGCGTCCGCGTCGGCGGCCCCGGCAAACAGGGCCGCGCCGTCAAGGTCTGGGAGAAGCGCGAATACCGCAATCTGGACGACCAGGTCGAACTGGGCACGCGCAACATCAAGGTGGCCCTGCGCCGCCTGCGCCGGTTCGCGCGGCAGGGGGCGCAGGACGAGTTGGACATGGACGCCACCATCGACGGCACGGCGCGGCAGGGCTGGCTGGACATCCATATGCGGGCCGAGCGGCGCAATACGATCAAGGTGCTGCTGTTCCTCGACATCGGCGGCTCGATGGATGCCCATGTGAAGATGTGCGAGGAGCTGTTCTCGGCGGCCAGGACCGAGTTCAAACACCTGGAATTCTTCTATTTCCACAACTGCCTCTACGAAGGCGTGTGGAAGGACAACCGGCGTCGGCACGAAGCCAGAATCCCGACTTGGGAGTTGCTGAACAAATACCCCGCCGACTGGCGCGCCATCTTCGTCGGCGACGCCACCATGAGCCCCTATGAGGTGACCATGCCCGGCGGCTCGGTCGAGCACTGGAACGAAGAAGCCGGTGCGGTCTGGATGCAGCGGGCCACGCGGCAGTGGGATAAGGTGGCCTGGCTGAACCCGTCGGCCGAGCGCTACTGGAGCTATTCGGCCTCGGTCGGAATGGTGCGTGAACTGGTCGACGAGCGGATGTATCCGCTGACGCTGGAAGGGCTTGAGAAGGCGATGCGGGCCTTGGCCAAATAGGCCGACGTCAGCCCGTCGCCGCCGGCCGTAGCGGTTCGACATTGGAGTCGACCGTCGGGTCCGGGGCGGTTTTTCGCCCCAGGGTCCAGTTCGACTGGACCCTGACCCTGGGATTGGCCGCGCTCCAGATTTCGCCGGACCCGTCGAGGGCCACCACCCAGATCAGATGGTGCTCCTGGCCGTAGTCGATGACCGCGAAAGCAAAGCCGGAGCCCTTGCCCTCGACGGTCACCGGCACGGTGGGGTTCAGTTGGGTGAACGCCACGCCGGAAGGCCTAATTTCGGTTGTCGCGCAGCGTATCCTTCAGACCGCCGACCGCATTCTGGACCTTGCCCTCGACCTGGTCCGCCTTGCCTTCAGCCTTCAGCTTCTCGTCGCCGGTCACCTTGCCGGCGGCTTCCTTGATGTTGCCGCCGAGGTTTTTGGCGGCGCCTTCGACGCGATCATGATCGGCCATGAACTTTCTCCTGACAAAAGCCCGCCACCACGGCGGCGCTTCGGCAAAGGAGCGATCCGGCGCGAGAGCCGTTCCGTATGGCTCAGCTAGCTATGACGCCTCAACCACGCCGCCACGGCCCAGGCATGGGCTTCGTGGCGCAGGTCCGTCAACGCCGCGTGCGGGTGCAGCCAGACCAGTTCGTGATCGGCGTCGACCTTGGCGGCGGGGTCGAGGGACAGCCTTTCGGCGAGCCAGACCCCGCCGGTGTTGTTGACCGGCGCGCCGTCGGATTTGCGGAAATACTGCGCGGCCTCGGCGATGCGGGCCAGGGGGCGGACCGCCATGCCGGTCTCCTCGACGAATTCGCGGATCAAGGCCTGTCGCTCGGTTTCGTCGCCGTCCACGGCACCGCCGGGCAGATCGAAATAGCTGCCCTCTCCCCGGTCCACGCGGACACAGGCCAGCTTGCCGTCGTGGAAGACCAGGCCAAAGGCCGTGGGGCGGATCAGATAGTCGAGACCGGGCTCGGCCACCCCGAACTGCGGCTGGATAGCCATGCTCACAGGTCGAAGGCGAGGCGGGCGCGGACACCCGGGTGCGCCGGGTCGATCTCGACCGCCGATCTCAAGCCCGCCGCCATGGCCGAGACGATCTTTCCGCCCAGGCCGGTGCCCTTGACCCGGCCATCCCCCAT
>JBBQTX010000019.1:0-14681 GCA_038234475.1 Caulobacterales bacterium
CGAACGGTCAGCGCGGTCGATCTGGGGATGCTGGCGGCGGCGGCCCGGGTTCCCGGCGTCGATCTGGTCCTCATCACCGACCGGCCTCAGATGAACCGCGTCCGCGATCTGGTCGTCAGGGGCAACACCGTCCAGCTGAACGACGCCGCCTTCCTGCACGAGCTCAAGCGGTGGATCCGGTTCAACCCCCGCCAGGCGCTGCGGACCGGCGACGGTGTGTTCAGCCTGACCAGTGGGTCTCCGTCCGTGCCCAGCTGGCTGGGTCTGACCCTGTTCGATGCTACGCTGAAAACCGCAGCCGACAACGACAAATACGCCCGCCAGATCGCCTCGTCCGCCGGGATCGCCATCTTCGTCGGTGAGCGCGCCGACCCCGACCACTGGACCCGCGTCGGTCGCGCCAGCCAGCGCTTCGCACTGCAGGCCACCGCGCTTGGCCTCAAGCTGGCCTATATCAACCAGCCCGTCGAAGTCGCGGCGCTAAGGCCCGAACTGGCGTCGCTGATCGGCATGGCGGGCCGGCGGCCGGACCTCGTAGTCCGGTTTGGCTATGGCGCGGCGTTGCCATTTTCCGCGCGCCGGCCTGTTGAAACCGTCCTCGTCGACTCAGCCACGCAGCGATGATCTTCGTCACCGGTGCCACAGGACGCGTCGGCTCCGCGATCATCGAGGCCCTGGGCCCTCGAATCGATGTTCGCGGAGCCTGCCGGGAGAGGGTTGACCGGCCCGGTACAACGCACCGGACGACATTCGATTTCCAAGAGCCGGAAGGCTTTTCGGCGGCGCTTGACGGGGTCAGCGCTGTTTTCCTGATGCGTCCGCCACAGATCGCCAAGGCTGCCGTATTCCACCCGTTTCTGGAGGCACTGAAAGCCCGTCGTATTCGTCGGATTGTCATGCTGTCCGTGGCGGGTGCCGATCGCAATCCGCTTTTGCCTCATCACGGCATGGAGACGCTCATCCAGCGGCCGGAGTTCGACTGGACGATCCTGCGGCCAAGCGACTTCATGCAAAATCTGGAAACGGTCCACGCGGACGCCATCCGCGAGCACGATGAGATCGCCGTTCCAGCCAGCAACGGCCGTTCGGCCTTCGTGGACGTCGCCGATCTGGGAGGTGTGGGGTCCAGGGTGCTGACCGAGCCGGGCCACATCGGCAAGGCCTACCGGCTGACCGGTCCGGAGGCGCTTTCCTTCACAGATGTCGCCGAGATCCTCACCGCGGTTCTGGGGCGGTCGATCTCGTATCGCAGCCCAAGCCTGTGGCGCTTCATCCGCGACCAGCGTCGGGCAGGCGCACCGCTCTCCTTGGCCCTCGTCATGAGCGCGCTCTACACGATCCAGAGGCTGGGCGGCGCGGCGGAGGTGACCGGCGATCTGGCACGCCTGCTCGGGCGTGAGCCAACGCGGTTCAGGACCTATGCGGTCCGCCAGCGACGCGCCTGGCTGGAGGCGGATGACGCGGCCAGGGAAGGGATGATCGGCGGCCTCAATACGATGAAACGGAGCCAGCCATGAACGATCGCGATCACCCCCTCTATCAGCACTTGATCCCGGCTGTGGCTGATCTCGCCCAGCGGCTGGGCGCCCGGCCCGGCGGCGAAACCGCGGTGCGGATCACACAGACCGGTCGGATGCGGCAGAAGGCGACTGCGGCCTGGGGTGCCTTCACGGCGCGGCAGACGATAGCGCTGGACCGATGTGAATTCGACTGGATCGCTCGTACCGGTCCTGTGAGCGCGGTGTCCGTGCGCGACGCCTTGGTGGACGGCGTGGGACATCTTCACGTCCGGGCGCTCGGCTTCATCACCCTGGCGCGTCCGGAGCCGTCCGCCGAGCTGATCCGGGGCGAGTTGATGCGTTATCTGGCCGAGCTCGCATGGGCGCCGGACGCGATCCTGCGCAACCTCGACCTCCGGTGGCGCGAGGACGGACCCGATCGCTTGGTGGTCGGCGCGGGATCGGGCGACACCGCAGCCGAGGTCACCCTCAGCCTGGATGGTGAGGGCCGCATCGCGGGAGCCTTCGCGCCCGACCGGGGGGCGCTGGTGGACGGCGCCACCGTGCCGACGCCCTGGCGCGGTGCCTTCTCGGACTATCGCTTCCACGACGGCGTCTGGCTGCCCTTCTTCGGCGAAGTGTCATGGGAAATGCCGTCTGGCGCGTTCACCTATTGGCAGGGCCGGATCGAAACCTGGGAAAGAGTACCGCATGACAGACCACCGGATCGCCAGCGCAAGACACCGCGCCAAGGTCATGTCGGCCGAGGACGCCGCGCTTCTGATCGCGCCGAACACGACGGTGGGGCTGAGCGGCTTTACCGCTTCGGGCTATCCGACGGCGGTGCCGCTGGCGTTGGCCGCGCGGATCGAGGCCGAGCACGCGGCCGGGCGGCCGTTCAGGCTGCGGATCTGGACGGGAGCGTCGACCGGGCCCGAGCTGGACGGTGCCCTGGCCAAGGCCGATGGCATCGAGTTCCGACTGCCCTACAATTCCGATCCCACCTGCCGCGACCGGATCAATCGCGGCGAGATGGCCTATTTCGACATGCACCTGAGCCAGGTCGCGCCCATGGCCTGGCAGGGATTTCTCGGACCCCTCGACACGGCGATTATCCAGGTCACCGGCATCCGCGAGGACGGGGCTCTGATCCCGGCCTCCTCGGTCGGCAACAACAAGACCTGGCTGGACCGGGCC
Source organism: Caulobacterales bacterium (assembly GCA_038234475.1). Classification (GTDB taxonomy): domain Bacteria; phylum Pseudomonadota; class Alphaproteobacteria; order Caulobacterales; family Caulobacteraceae; genus Brevundimonas. Next base: position 2,697 of record JBBQTX010000019.1, read on the forward strand.
GGTCAGGTGATCCTCGAGGTCAACCGGTGGCAGAACCCGGAGCTGCTGGGCCTGCACGACATCTATTACGGCACGGCCCTGCCGCCGAACCGGGTGCCCATCCCGCTGATCCATGCCGGCGACCGGATCGGCGAGCCGTGCTTCCGCTGCGACCCGGACAAGATCAAGGCCATCGTCGAGACCGACCGGCCCGACCGCAACGCCGGTTTCACCGCACCCGGAGCGGACGACCTGGCCATCGCCGGACATCTGCTGGAGTTCCTTGAGCATGAGGTGTCGAAAGGTCGTCTGCCGCCGTCGCTGCTGCCACTCCAGTCGGGCGTGGGCAATACGGCCAACGCGGTCTTGACCGGCCTGATCGACGCGCCGTTCGACAGTCTGAGCGCCTATACCGAGGTTATCCAGGACGGCATGCTGGCGCTGATTGACAGCGGCAAGCTGAGCGTCGCCTCCTCGACCGCGCTGAGCCTCAGCCCCGAGCTGACGGAGCGGGTCAATCGGAACATGGGCGACTATCGTGATCGGATCATTCTGCGGCCCCAGGAGATCAGCAACCACCCGGAGGTGATCCGTCGCCTGGGCGTCATCGCCATGAACGGGATGATCGAGGCCGACATCTACGGCAATGTGAACTCGACCCACGTCATGGGTTCGCGCATCCAGAACGGGATCGGCGGCTCCGGCGACTTTGCCCGCAACGCCTATATCTCGATCTTCATGAGCGCCTCGACGGCCAAGGGCGGCAAGATCTCCACCCTGGTGCCGGCCGTGTCGCACGTCGATCATATCAATCAGGACGTTCAGGTCATCGTCACCGAACAGGGCCTGGCCGATCTGCGCGGCCTCTCGCCAAAGCAGCGCGCGCGCGTCGTCATCGACACCTGCGCCCACCCCGGCTTTCGGCCGGCGCTCGAAGACTATTTCCAGCGCGCCCTCACGGGCTCCTATGGCTTGCAAACCCCCATGCTGCTGGACGAAGCCCTGTCCTGGCATTCACGCTTTGTCCAAACCGGCAGCATGGAAGCGGGTTGAGCCAAGGCTAGACGCTGTCGAGATCCGGCTCGTGCCGGTCTGGTCCCATTCGCGCTGCGGCGATGGCCAGCAACCCGGCGACGCCCGCCGCGATCCAAATCCCCCCGACGCCCAGTCGTGAAAAGGTCAGGGCTCCGGCCAGACCGCCAGTGGCCAGCCCCATCCAGAGGAACAGATAGGGTGTCCAGCCGAAGCGGTCGCCGCCGAGTAGGGCAGCGGTGATCCGCTGGCCCAGCTTGACCAGGGTGCCGGTCATATAGGTCAGGCCAATCCGGACTTCGCCGTTCAGCTCGAACACGGCGTTCTCGGCCCCCATGGCGAGGGCCATAGCGATTGCCGCCAGCAACGGCCGATCAGCGGCGGCCAGCCCCGCTGCGCAAGCGAGAAGCAGGGCGACCAGAACCAGGACCGCAGGCTGGCGACGCGGCACCGAGAGATGGCCGGTCAGTGAGCCGAGTATGACCCCAACGACGAAGGTCAGAAGCAGGCCTCCGGCCAGCGCCGCGTCGGACGAGCCCTCCGCGAGGCTGACGCCCAGCCGGGTGGTGTTGCCGCTCATGAACGACACGAAGAACCCACCTAGATGGACATAGGCGATGGCATCCACGAAGCCCGCGAGGGCGGAGAGGCAGGTCGCCAAGGTCCGGGCGCGGGCGGTGTAAAGGTTCACCGGCGGCCTGCGTTCGTCGGCGTTCGGGAGCGCTCGGGACGGACACGCCGGACCAAAGCATCGTGACCGGCGTCTCGGTGGACTGGCCGGGCGACCGGTTCAGGCACAGGATTTCGCAGGCCAGGAAGCGGGCCGAACACGCCCGGGGTCAAGCCGCGACCCTGACGCCATGTTCCTTGATCCCAATCCCGTCGGTTGCGGTTGCGGCGTACACATCGATCACCCGGTCGCACAGGGCGGTCGGTGCCGATCGGTGGCTGACCAGGATCAGGCCCTGGCCGCTGGAAGAAAGGTGGCGCACGAGACGGGCCAATACCCGCGCCTCGGTCTTGCCATCAAGGCCTTCGGTCGGTTCGTCCAGCACCAGCCACGGCGCGTCGCGCAGATAGGCGCGCGCCAGTCCAAGCCGTCGGCGCTCGCCTCCCGAAAGCCGGTCGCCATTTTCGCCCAGCATGTTTTCGAGACCGGCCGGCATCGCCCTGATCCGATCCATCAGACAGGCGTCGTCCAGGGCGACCCACAGATCTTCGTCCGAGGCCTGCGGATCGGCGATACGAAGATTGTCGGCGACCGATCCCGCAAGCAAGCGGATGTCTTGCGACGCATAGGCGAAGCGGGCGCGAACGGCCTTCCGGTCGGCGTCCTCGAGGGGCAGGCCGGCCACGAGATACTGGCCGGTACCGGCGGGCCGCAGGCTCATCAGGGTCTCGATCAGGCGCGTCTTTCCGGAGCCGGAGCGGCCGACCACACCCAGACGGAACGGGGGTGTCATCTCCAGCCCGACCGAGCGTATGACGATGGCGTCGCCGATCATTGGGCGCGCGTGCTCCTGGCCGCCGTCCGTAGCCAGATCGTCCAGAACTTCGCCCAGCCGTCGCAGCGCCTCCTGGGCCGCGCCGTTCTGGCGGAGGCCCGCTGTCAGGGCGGCGGCGGCCTCCAGACCGGTCACCGACGCCAGTGCCGCGAGGGCGACGAGCGGCAAGGGCGCGGCGACAGAAGCCGCGATGACGCCGAGCACGCTCACGGCGAGGATGGCCGCCTGAAACACAGGGATCCAGCCGCTGGCCACTGCGTCGTCCACCTTGCGCTGATCAAGAGTCCGCGCGGCGACACCCACTTGGCCGGCGGCCCAGCCCTCCAGACCATAGGCCCGCAGTTCCGGCGCCGCCGCCTGCAGCGCGGAGAGGCGATGCTTGAACAGGCCCATGGCGATCTGCACCTCCCGCCCTGCCGGGTCCACGACAAGGCGACCGATCAGGAGTCCGCCGAGACAGGTGACAGCGATGCCGCCGGCCAGGACAAGAGCGGGCAGGGGACCCGCGAGCAGCGCCAGGCCGATCGCGGCCAGCGCACCCGCCCCCGCACCCCAAGGGCCGCTCAGCCGCACGAACAGGGTCTGGATCGCGTCCACGTCCTGGATCATCCGCGCCGAGGCTTCGCCGCTGGAGAGGCTGAAGGCCCGGCGCGGGGGAGCCGCAGCGAGCCGTGCGAAGAGCAGCGGGCGAAGATGAGCGAGGGCCTTGAGCGCCGCCGCATGCCCGCTGACGCGCTCGGCATAGCGCGACCCGGTCCGGACGATGGCCAGCATCCGGATCACGGCGGCTGGAAGCAGGTAGTTGAACGTCTGAACGACCGCGAAGCCGCCGCCTCCGGCGATCGCCGCCCCCGTGATGAACCAGCCGGACAGGCCCAGAAGCGTCACCGAGGAGACGGACACGAAGGCGGCGGACAGAGCCGCGAGCCGCAGCCGCCCGCCTTGGGTGCGGCGCTGGTTAGCCATCAGGGCCTTGAGGGTCCGGTCGTCGGCGCTCACAGCCGCACCACGCGGTCGGCCAGGGCGATGACCGCCTCCGAATGGGTCGCGATCAGGGTCGTACGTCCGGCGGCGGCTTCGCGGACAAGTTCTACCACGATGGCCTCGGACGCGGGATCCAGATTGGCGGTCGGCTCGTCCAGAAGAAGGAGGCGGGAGGGCGACAGCAGGGCCCTGGCCAGGCCGAGACGACGACGCTCACCGCCCGACAGACCCCCGCCGCGTTCGTCGAGGATGCGCGCCAGATCGCCCTCTAGACCGACGCGGGCGGCGGCGTCGCGAACGGCCTCAGTGGGTGCACCCGGCATCGCCAGGGCGATGTTGTCGAAAACGGTGCCGGGTGCCACGATCGGGCTCTGGCTCGCCCAACCGACGGCTCCGGCGAAGGACTCGGTGTGCGACAGGCTGTGGCTTCCGATTTGGACCGCACCCGATGACAGCGGTGCCAAACCCAGAAGCAGATGCAGCAGGCTGCTCTTGCCCGAGCCGCTGGGGCCGACCAGGGCCACGACGGCCCCGGCCGGGACGTGCAGGTCGAAGTCGGTGATTGCGGTCGTGCCGTCGCCATACTGGATACTGACCGACCGAAAGTCGAGTTCCGGGGCGTTGGACCACAGGCGAGCCGGCGGTCTGATCACCGGTCGGCCAGATTCCGGCGCGGCCATTGACGGCACGGCGGCTTCGGCGGCCTGCTTCTCATGATAGGCGGCGGCCAGCCGACGCATCGGCGCATAGACCTCCGGGGCGAGGGCCAGCACGAAGAAGGCACGACCCAGGTCCAGGGTCTCGGGCACCGGAAACGGCAGGATGCGCAACAGGTTGAAGCCGCAGTAGACCGCCACAAGCGCGACCGACAGGGCCGAAAAGAATTCGAGCACGGCGGACGAGACGAAGGCGACCTTCAACACGCGTCCCGTTCGGCGTTCCAGTTCGTCGGCCGCGCGGGCGATCTCGCGGGTGGTGCGCGTTTCGGCCTGAAAGGACAGCAGGGCGGGCAGGGCGCGGACGCGGTCCAGAAACAGGCCCGACAGCCGTTCAAGGGCTTGGAACTGACGACGGCTCTCGGCGGCCGCCGCGCCCCCGGCCAGTGCCATGCCGACCACGAACGGGATCAGGGTCAGAAGCAGAAGGCCTGCGACGACCGGGCTGGCCACGGCGCAGACCGCGATCACGATCAGGGGCGACACCGTCGCGGCCATGCGGACGGGGGCGAAACGGGCGACATGGCCGTCCAGTGTCTCGACCGCCTCAACCGCAGCGGTCATGGCCGTGGCGGCAGGTCTGCGACCGGCGAACAGGTCGGCGACAATCCCCTGTCTGACGTCGCCCTTGACAGCGGCCGACGCTCTTGCCGAAGCGAGGGTCGAGGCCTGACCCGTCAGACCTCTCAACAACAAGCTCCCGCCGGCCAGGGCCAGCCAGGGAATGGCTTCCGCCACTGATCGCTCGAGCGCGCCAATGGCAAGGCCCAGGCCCGCCGCGAACCCGATCGCCGGCACGACGTCGGCGACGACCAAGGCCGCCGAAAGGCTCAACAGCCGACCATGAGGAAGACCCGCAGCCTTCAGCCAGGATCCGGGAGCAGGTGTCGAAAGGGCGTCCGCCGTCATGAGTCCGAACTAGCCGCCCACGCCGCCGCCAGCCTTGATCGAAATCAAGGCGGTGCTCCTGGCACGGCCCTAATCGAAGGCTCGTCGGTCGTCGGACCGGCGCTGCGGAGCCCGATCCCATGATTGACCTGGCGGTCGTCGACCTCTCCCGGCTGCAGTTCGCGCTGACGGCTCTGTATCACTTCCTGTTCGTGCCGCTGACGATCGGCCTGTCGTTCATGCTGGTCATCATGGAGAGCATCTATGTGATGACCCGCCGACCGATCTGGCGAACCATCACCCGCTTCTGGGGCCTGCTGTTCGGGATCAATTTCGCGCTGGGCGTGGCGACCGGGATCACCATGGAATTCCAATTCGGGATGAACTGGTCCTATTTCTCCCACTACGTCGGCGACATCTTCGGCGCACCGCTGGCCATCGAGGGGCTGATGGCCTTCTTCCTCGAAGCGACCTTCGTCGGGCTGATGTTCTTCGGCTGGGACAAGCTGAGCCGGATCGGACATCTGTTCGTCACCTTCATGGTCGCGCTGGGCACCAATCTGTCGGCGCTGTGGATTCTGATCGCCAACGGCTGGATGCAGAACCCGGTCGGCGCGACCTTCAATCCCGACACGATGCGGATGGAGGTGTCCGACTTCATGGCCGTGCTGTTCAACCCGGTGGCCCAGGCCAAATTCGTCCACACGGTCAGCGCGGGCTACGTCATCGCGGCGGTCTTCGTCCTGGGCATATCGGCCTTCTATCTGCTGAAGGGCCGCCACACCGGGTTCGCCAAGCGCTCGATGACAGTCGCAGCGGCCTTTGGCCTCGCGGCGTCCCTGTCGGTCGTCGTGCTGGGAGACGAGAGCGGCTACGCCCTGACCGACAACCAGAAAATGAAGCTGGCGGCTCTCGAGGCCATGTGGCGCACCGAGCCCGCGCCGGCTGGCCTGACCGCGTTCGGCATCCCCAGTCTGAAGGACCGTCAGACCCACTACGAGGTCAAGATCCCTTATGTGCTCGGCCTGATCTCGACCCGCAGCATCGACAAGCCGGTCTTGGGCATTCTCGAACTGGTCGCGACCGCCCAGACCCGCATCGAATCCGGCGTTCTGGCCTATGACGCCCTTGAGCGGATCAAGGCAGACCCGACCGACATCGCCGCGCGGGGCGCATTCGAGCTCAACCGCCGCGACCTCGGCTATTCCCTACTGCTCAAACGTTATGTCGCCGACCCACGCGACGCCACGCCGGATCAGGTGGTTCTGGCCGCCTGGAGCACCGTGCCCAATGTGCCGGTGATGTTCTGGTCGTTCCGCATCATGGCCGGGATCGGGTTCCTGATGATCGGCCTGTTCGCCACCGCCTTTGTGCTCTGCACCCTGCGCAAGCACGAGACCCGCTGGTTCCTGTGGCTCGCCGTGTTCGCCATTCCCCTGCCGTGGATCTCGACCGAACTGGGCTGGATCCTCGCCGAAGTGGGACGCCAGCCCTGGGCCGTCGAGGGGGTGCTTCCGACCTTCCTCGGGGCCTCCAGCCTGAGCGTGTCACAGCTCTGGGCCACGATCATCGGTTTCACAGTCCTCTACGGTGCCCTGGCGGTGGTCGAGGTCGGGCTCATCCTGAAGACGATCAAGAAGGGGCCGTTCGCGGAGATCGACCTGTTCGGTCTGGACCTCGCGCCTGAGACCCCCGAACCGACCGACGGACCGGACCGACCCCGTCCCACGCCCGCCGCCGCCTGACCGTCCAGTCCCAAGGATATCCGAGATGGAACTGCCCCTCGACTACGCCACCCTTCGCCTGATCTGGTGGGGCCTGCTGGGCGTACTGCTGATCGCCTTCGCCCTGACCGACGGGTTCGACCTGGGGGTCGGAGCGCTGCTGCCGTTCGTGGCCAAGACGGACGAGGAGCGCCGCATGGTGATCAACACCGTCGGCGCGACCTGGGAAGGCAACCAAGTTTGGTTCATCCTGGGCGGTGGCGCGATATTCGCGGCCTGGCCCTTCGTCTATGCGGTCAGTTTCTCGGGCTTCTATCTGGCGATGTTCCTGGTGCTCTCGGCGCTGATCCTGCGGCCCGTCGCGTTCAAATACCGCTCCAAGCGCTCGGACAAGCGCTGGCGCTCATTCTGGGACTGGGCGCTGTTCATCGGCGGCTTCGTACCGGCGCTGGTGTTCGGCGTCGCGGTCGGCAATGTCCTGCTGGGCGCGCCCTTCCGTCTGGATGGCGATCTGCGGTCCTTCTATGAGGGCAGTCTGCTGGGGCTGTTCACGCCGTTCAGCCTGCTGTGCGGCCTGCTCTCGGTCGCCATGCTGGTGCTTCACGGCGCGGCCTGGCTGGGCCTCAAGGCGGAGCGGGGGGCGGTCCAGGCGCGGGCCCGGACCTACGGCACCATCGCCGGTCTGGCGAGCCTGGCGCTGTTCATCGGCGGCGGCCTGTTCGTCGCCTTCGGTGACCTCGGCTTCCGCATCGTGAGCCTGATCGATCCGTCCGGCATGTCCAATCCCTTGCGGACCGCCGTCGTCGCGGCGCCTGGTGCCTGGCTCGACAACTATACCACCGCGCCCTGGACGATCGCCGCGCCTGTGTTGGGTCTTCTGGGGACCGTCGTCGCTCTGGCCGGCCTCTGGCGACGGTCCGAACCCATGGCATTCGGCGGATCGTCGCTCGGCACGGTCGGCATCATTTCGACGGTCGGCCTGTCGATGTTCCCCTTTATCCTGCCCAGCTCAATCGACCCAAGCTCCAGCCTCACCGTCTGGAACGCCTCATCGACGCACCTGACGCTGTTCATCATGCTGGGCGTGACCATCGTCTTCCTGCCGCTGATCCTGATCTACACGACCTGGGTCTATCGGGTGCTGTGGGGGCGGGCCAGCTCGACCGAGTTCAAAACCAATCCCGATCTCTACTGATCGCTGAAGGACAGACGTCATGTGGTATTTCGCCTGGATTCTCGGCCTTGGACTGGCCGTCGCCTTCGGCGTGCTGAACGGCGTGTGGCACGAGTTTCACCTGTTCGACGAGGGCGATCTCGGGCTGTCGGAACCGGATCAGGACAATGGCGGGGGTGCTGTCAAGCAACCCTAGTCTGGCGATCGTTGGGTGGTGTCAGTTCAATGCGAACTCGTCTCAACACGGAGAGGCCAAGGCAGGGGGCGTCATCCCTTGCCGGCGAGCGTCTTCCACTGCGAGGGCGGCCGAGCGTCGGGCTTGGCAATGCTCTCTGCGGCGTTGTGAGCCCAAAGGAACGGAAGCTGGTCTCGCCCCCGGTTGCCTCACTCCGTTGAGGCAGACCTCATCGAATTCAGTAGGAAATGCAGTTCTCTGGACCACCAGAAGGCTCAGGACGTTCGTCTGACCGACCTGACGGGTGCGTTAAAGTGGTGCTCCGGCGGTTTGGTTTGACAGCACCCGGAGAACCCATCTCCATCGTCTCGCACATCGCCTTCGGCATGTTGCTGGGTCTGTCCTATCGGGCTCTGGCGAAGTAACAGCCATAGAGTTTGATCAAGGGGCGGAGCGAATGAAGGACTGGGTGATTGGCGTCATCGGCGGGTCGGGTCTGTATGATCTGGACGGGCTGACCAACAGGAAGACGCTGAGGCTGGCATCGCCGTGGGGGGCACCCTCCGATGATCTGGTGACAGGGTCTCTGGAAGGTGTCCGCCTCGTCTTCCTGCCTCGTCACGGCCAGGGCCACCGACTACCACCGACCGCCATCAACGCCCGGGCCAACATCGACGTGTTGAAACGGGCCGGCTGCACCGACGTCGTCTCGGTGTCGGCGGTGGGATCCCTCAAGGAAGAACTGCCGCCCGGGACTTTTGTCGTGGTCGACCAGTTCATCGACCGAACGGTGGCGCGGCCGGCCTCGTTCTTTGGCCCCGGGCTCGTCGCTCACGTCTCGATGGCCGATCCCGTCTGTCCGGTGCTGTCATCCGCAGCGACGACGGCGGCGCGGGCGGCAGGCGCGACGACGGTCGGGCGCGGAACCTATGTCGCCATCGAGGGACCGCAGTTCTCGACCCGGGCCGAAAGCGAGCTGTTTCGCACCTGGGGCTGTTCGGTGATCGGCATGACCGCCATGCCCGAGGCCCGGTTGGCCCGCGAGGCCGAGATGCCCTACGCCAGCGTCTGTATGGTCACCGACTATGACTGCTGGCGCGCCGACACGGCCCATGTCGAGGTCGCCGGGGTGCTGGCCACGATGAGAGCCAACGCCGAAACGGCGCGGCGGATGCTCGGCGAACTGGTCCGCGGCCTGCCTCAGACGCGTCGGGCCTCGCCCATCGACACCGGGCTGGATCAGGCCGTCGTGACCGCTCCCTCGGCCCGGGATCCGGCGCTGGCGAGCAAGCTCGCGGCGATCTGTCCCAGACTCTTCAGCGCCGACCCGGCACGCTGAGGTAGCGTCGCAGGGACGGCCCGTCGTCGATGTCTTCCAGTACCCGCAGCAGGGCGACCGGTCGTCCCTGCATCGCGGCCATGGTGTCGGCGAGCGCGTGTTCGGTCGACCAACGAACCCCTTCAAACGGAAGGTGTTGGCGCGGCCGGCGACGCAGGCCGATCAGCCAGTACCCGCCGTCCCGAGCGGGTCCGAACACGGCGTCGTGGTGCCCGAGGGCGGCGAAGGCTTGGGCCACGTCGTGACGCCTCACGGTCGGGGTGTCGGCACCGATAATCACCACCGGCCCGGGCGGCAGGGCGCGGACGACGCGGCCCAACCGGTCGCCGAGATTGCCCGGTCCCTGGGCGATGGTGCGGGCGGGCGCAGTCCAGTCTGTCGGCCGGTCGGGCGAGACGGCGATCCACAGGGTCCAGCGCGGGTCGGAGCCGAGTGTCCGGCGCAGGCGGTCCAGCGAGGCCCGAGCGAACCGCAGCGCCTCCAGATCGCCGACGTCGGCGGCGAGGCGGCGCTTCCCCACGCCGTAGGCCGGCCGGCGCGCGAACAGCACCAGATGTCGGTCAACGGCCATAGAGGCGCGCGATCCGGGCAGGGGCCACGCCCAGCAGATAGAGGGCGAGACACGACAGGTTGAGGACACTCTGACCGATCCAGCCCCGCCTTCGCCACCGCTCTGCCGAGGTCACGGCGGCACCGTCGAGCAGGCGAAGACGCCGCCGGCCCAGTCGCCGCACCAGATCGACATCTTCCATCAACGGCAGACGGGCGAAGCCGCCGACCGCATCATAGAGGTCACGCTGGATCAGGAGCCCCTGATCACCGTAGGGCAGCGCCAGCAATGCACCGCGCAGTCCGACGCCGTACTCCAGCACCCGGGCCTGCCAGGCGGGGTCGTCGAGCCGGAAGCGGAACACCGCAGCCTGCAGGCCGGCATCGGGGCGGGCGATATAGTCTGCCAGCGCGGACCAGGCTGCGGCGTCGGGTCGGGTGTCGGCATGCAGGAAAAGACGCCAAGGCGCGGTCGAGGCTGCCGCGCCGACCGCCAGTTGAAGACCGCGTCCGGGAGCCGAGCGGAGGACGCGCGCGCCGTGAGCGGCAGCGATAGTGCCGGATTCATCGGTTGAGCCGCCGTCTACAACGATCACGTCGTGCACCGGCGGAAGGCCTTCCAGGGTCCCGGCCAGGCGCTCGGCGCCGTTGAGCACAGGGATGATCACGTCGAGACTATCCAGTGGGGACCGGAGAAGCGTCACGCGGTGCTGCAACTTGCGCCCCCCAGCACGCAGAACTGGGCGCAGAAGGGATGATTGAGCTGAACCGCGCCCGAGGCCTCAGCAAGGCTTCTGCCGAGCTCGAACTGCGGATCATAGGGCGTCAGGGTGCAGGCGACGACGGCGGCATGGGCCGCCCCCTTGCGGCGGACGACCATGCGGCTGGTCGCGCACATCATCTGCGCGGGTAACCGGTCGAGAATGCTCCAGCAGGCCTCTGTGATTTCCGGAACCGCCCGGTCCGGCTCCATCTCGGGGAACAGCACCAGGGCCGCCGGGTCATCGGCATCGACCGACAGGCCTCGGGACCGGAACAGGGCAGCATAGCCCTCGCGCGCTGCGGCCTCGCTCTCGTCAGCCAGACGACGGCCGGCGATGGCGATGCGCAGATCGCGCGCGGCGAGCCAGTCCAGACCGTCCCAGGCCTTGTCCCATGAGCCGGATCCACGCTCGGCGTCGTGGACGTCGCGGGTGTGGTGGTCGAGGCTGACGCGAAAGGTCAGCCGCTCGCGATCGGCCGCGGCCAGTTCCGCCAGCCGCTCGCCCCAGCGCAACATCGGACGCATGGCGTTGGTCAAAACCAGAACCTGATGGCCCGCCGCCAGCGCAGCCTGAAGCATGACGAGGATGTCGGGATTCATGAAAGGCTCGCCGCCCGTAAAGCCGATCTCGCGGGTCGGCAGGCCCGAGTCGGCGATCTCGCCCAGATAACGGCTGACGTCTTCGACGGTCAACCAGGTCAGGGCGTCGTTGGTCGGTGAGCTCTCGATATAGCAGTTGGCACAGGCTATGTTGCAGAGAGTGCCGGTGTTGAACCACAGGGTCTCCAGCCGCGTCTGGGCTACCGAAGCGCGGCGCGATCCATCTGCGGTGACGAACGGGTCGATGAACCGACCGGGGCCGGCGGCGGCCCGGTGGGTGGCGAAGGGCGAGGCGAGTGTTATCGTCATCGGGTCCCTTTTGGCAGTCGCGGCTCCCGCCTCCCAGAGCCGAAGCGCGATTTCCGACTCTAATTCGACTGGCGGTCGGGAAGGTTTCAACGGGTCGCGAGGTCGCGGGCGCTGGCGCAGCAGTGCCGAACGTGGAACGCTGCCGTGAAACGGAGAACTGCATCATGTCCTGGAGATCCAAGAGCGCCGGCCTCGCCCTGACGGTGTCGCTGCTGCTGCCCGTCTGGTTCATGGTTTCGGCCCTGGGG
>JBBQTX010000020.1:0-14634 GCA_038234475.1 Caulobacterales bacterium
TGGAGCGACGGCAGGATCAGTTGCGGCGCGCCGAGGGTCGCATCCCGGGCCTGGCGCATCTCGACGAAGACATCCTCGGACACGCCGCCACCGATGTGGACGTTTTGGTCCCTTTGTTCGGCGACTGTCGTCTCGAAGCGATGGTCGGCGCGGCCCTCGGGCAGGTAGTCGTGACCGACGAAGATGCGGGTGTCGTCGGGCAGGGCCAGCAGTCGCTGGATCGAGCGATAGAGCGTTCGCGCGTCGCCGCCCGGAAAGTCCGTCCGGGCCGTGCCGTAGTCGGGCATGAACAGTGTGTCGCCGGTGAAGACCGCGTCGCCGATCCGATAGCTGACACAGGCGGGCGTATGGCCCGGTGTATGGAGGACCTCGGCGGTCAGACTCCCGAGCGGGAAGTGATCTCCATCTGCGTAGAGGTGATCGAACGCTCGTCCGTCCGCGGTCACATCCACGGCACCGAACAGGGGCGCGAAGGTCGCCTGCACCTTGGTGATATGCTGGCCCACGCCAATCGAAACGCCCTCCGCCTGGCGCAGATAATCCGCAGCGGTCAAATGGTCGGCGTGGGCGTGCGTCTCCAGCACCACCGCCAAGGTTAGTCCTGCCTCGCGGAGCGCCGCCATGACCGCGTCGACGGAACGCGTCGAAGTGCGCGCGGAGGCCGCGTCGAAGTCCAGAACCGGATCAATGATGGCGGCCATGCCCGTCGCCGGGTCGCTGACCAAATAGGTTACTGTGTGGGTCGCGGGGTCGAAAAACCCCCGGACGTCGGGATTCTGGGCCATGGAAAGGCTCCTTTCACGAGCCAATATATTAGCTATTGCTTATTTAGCAAGTATGAATATATTGCGGGCCATGATCGATCTTCAAACCCTTGGACTTGACCGATTCGAAGCGAGCGCCGGCGAGGCGGCGAGTCTGTTGCGCGCCCTTTCCAACGAGAAGCGCCTGATGATTCTGTGCCAACTGGGCGACCGGGAAATGTCGGTTGGCCAGATCCTGCCTCTGGTCGGATTGTCGCAATCCGCCCTGTCCCAGCATCTCGCGAAATTGCGCGACGAAGCCTTGGTCGCCACGAGGCGAGACGGCACGACGATCTTCTATCGCATCGCCGAGCCGGCGGTCCTGAAGGTCATCGCCGTGCTGGCCGAGATTTACTGCCCCCCTCTCTCTTCCGGAAAGGCCTGAAGCCGATGACCACCTTGACCCCTCTGACGCCCGCGGAGGTCGCGCGGAGACTGAAGGCGCGCAGCGCCGTGCTGATCGACATCCGGGAGCCGGACGAGTTCGCGCGAGAGCATGTCGCCGAGGCGATCCACGCGCCCTTGTCTTCGTTCGATCAGGTCCCCGTCAAGCTGCCGGACGGGCGGGACGTCATCTGGACCTGCCGAACCGGAAACCGCACGGGCGTCAACTGCGCCCGTCTGGCCGCGCGCGTGCCGGGGGAAGCTTTCGTGCTGGAGGGCGGCCTTGACGCCTGGAAGGCCCAGGGCCTTGCGACCAGAAAGGACAAGTCACGGCCGATCGAGCTTATGCGGCAGGTCCAGATGACGGCGGGCGGTCTGATCCTGACCGGGGCGGCGCTTGGCCTGTTGGTCCATCCGGCCTTCTGGGGGCTCGCGGCGTTCGTCGGCGCGGGCCTGTTCGTCGCCGGAGCGACGGGGTTTTGCGGCATGGCGCGCCTTCTGGCCGCCATGCCCTGGAACAGAAGTGCGCTGAAGGCCGCATGAGGTCATGACCACCGATCTGCTCCCTCTCCTGCTCGCCGTGTTGAGCGGTGGCGTCGTCGCCCTGCTGCTGACGCTGTTCGGCGGCGGCGGGTCGGTGCTGGCCGTGCCGCTGCTGCTCTATGTCGTCGGGGTCACTGACCCGCATGTCGCCATCGGCGTGTCGGCGGCGGGCGTATCACTCAACGCCCTGACGGCGCTGGCGGGACATGCGAAAGCAGGGCGGGTGCGCTGGCCCTGCGCCACCCTGTTCGCCGTCACGGGCGCGACGGGGGCCTGGTTCGGATCATCCCTCGCCAAGATGATCGACGGCCATCAGCTGCTCCTGATCTTCGCCGTCGCCATGACGGCCGTGGGCCTGTCGATGCTGCGCCCCAGGACTGTGGTTGTGCGACCCGAGCCGAGACTGAGCTGGGCCATGTCGCCGCGTGTCGGTCTGGCCGGGGCCGGCGTCGGATCTGCGGCCGGGTTCTTCGGCATCGGCGGCGGCTTTCTGATCGTGCCGGGGCTCATGGCGGCCACGGGCATGAGCCTCGCCGCCGCACAGGCTACGTCCCTTCTCAGCGTGGCGGCGTTTGGCGCGACGACAGCGGGAAACTATGCCCTGTCTGGGTGGGTCGATCCGGCCTTGGTCGCGGCTATGGCGATCGGGGGCGGTGCAGGCACGTTGGCGGGCCTTCCCCTCGCGAAACGGCTGGGTGCGAACGCCGCGCTTGGGCGCACGCTGTTTGCTGGCCTGATCCTGCTCGTAGCGGCCTACGTCGCGGTTCGTGCGGTTGGCGCGCTCTAGATTGGTTCGACCCTTACCGCGGCGGGCATTCCAGATCATGACTGGTCTGGAACGTCGGCGACGGGCGGACGCGACAGTCCCCTCCGTCCCATGCTTGCCCCCGGTCATGACACCGGTTACCTAGACAGCGCGTTCCGGCCCGGACAAGGTGATCTCGATGTACTGCAAGACCTACCATGCCACCCATCCGGTCATGATGGACGGGGTCACGAATGACCAGCTGCGGAACCGCTATCTGATCGACGGGCTGTTCGAGGGCGGCGGGATCCGCCTGAACTACACCCACTATGAGCGGTTCGTGATCGGCGGCGTCCAGCCGGGGTCGGCAACCGTGAAACTGCCCGACCAGACCGAGCCCGCCTCGGCGGCGGGCCATCCATTCCTCGAGCGGCGCGAACTGGGAGTGGTCAATGTCGGCGCGGCGACCGGGACGGTCTCCGTGGACGGCCAGGCCTATACGCTGGAGCCCAACGACGGCCTGTATATCGCCATGGGCTCGAAGGATGTGACCTTCGCCGGCGACACCCGCTTCTATCTGGCCTCGACGCCCGCCCATGTCCGCTACGAGACCAAACACATCTCGCTCGACCAGGCCGTGCCACTGGAGCGGGGTGCCCTCGAGACGTCGAACGCGCGGACCATCTACCAGTACATCGTCCCCGCCACCTGCCAGTCGTGCCAACTGCTGCTGGGCCTGACGATCCTGAAGACCGGGTCGGTGTGGAACACCATGCCGCCGCACCTGCATGACCGGCGCTCGGAGGTCTATTTCTACTTCGGCCTGGGCGACAATGACCGCGTCTTCCACTTCATGGGCGAGCCCGACGCGGCGCGTCATATCGTGGTCGCCGACGGCGAGGCCGTGGTGTCGCCGCCATGGTCGATCCACATGGGGTCGGGCACCTCGAACTACACCTTCATCTGGGCCATGGGCGGCGAAAACCTGGACTATACGGACATGACCGTCGTCGACATCTGCCAGCTGAAATGAGCGGCTTCGACCTCACCGGCCGGGTTGCTCTGGTCACCGGTGCGAACACCGGCCTGGGGCAGGCCATCGCGGTCGGACTTGCGCAGGCGGGGGCCGACATCGTCGCAGTGGGCCGTTCGGTGCCGACCGGGACGGCGGAAATGGTCGCGGCTACCGGCCGGGCCCTGCACGCAATCCCCGCCGACCTGTCCTCGGTCGCCCCCCTCGCGGATGTGGTGGCCCAGGCCATCGCGGCGGTCGGGGCGATCGACATCCTGGTCAACAATGCGGGGATCATTCGCCGCGCTGACAGCCTCGACTTCACCGAAGAGGACTGGGACGCGGTGATGGACACCAATCTGAAGTCGGCCTTCTTCCTCAGCCAGGCCGTGGCCCGGACCTGGGCCAGCGCGGGCCGGGGTGGAAAGATCATCAACATCTGTTCGATGCTGAGCTTTCAGGGCGGCATCCGGGTGCCGTCCTATACGGCGTCCAAGAGCGGCCTGGCCGGGCTGACGCGGCTGCTGGCCTGCGAATGGGCGGGCAAGGGCATAAACGTCAACGCCATCGCGCCGGGTTATTTCGCCACCAACAACACCGAGGCCCTGCGCGCCGATCCTGTCCGCAACCGGGACATCCTGGCCCGCATCCCGGCGGGGCGGTGGGGCGCTCCGTCGGACATCAGCGGCGCGGCGGTGTTTCTGGCGTCGGACGCGGCGGCCTATGTCCACGGGACCGTGCTGGCCGTCGACGGCGGCTGGCTGGCGCGCTGATCCGGACCGCAGGGGAAGTCCCGGCTCTCAGGGTTCCCGCATCTGGATGCGCCAGCCGATCTCGCGCGTGCCCCCGCCTGCCCCCGCGTCGCATTCGACCCAGGTATTGAAAGCTCCGGTTGGTGCGGCGTGATGAGCCGGGTCGGGCTGGCCCGCCGTGCAGGTCAGACCGGTGACCGTGAAGCGCCGGACTTCGCCCGCCCCGAAGGCGATCCCGTCGCCCGACGCCGAAGCGGCCCCGGAGAAGCTGGCGAAGTCCAGATCGATATGGGCGATATCGACGCCCGGACCCGTCTGGATGGTGTCGCTGCGCGAGACGGCGCCGGGCTCAAGCACATAGCGGGTGCGCACGGACAAGCGGTTGTCCCGCCGCGGGGCGACCTCGCCCATCAGATCCCACTCGGACTGAACCCAGGTGACGATGGTGCGCGCGCCGTCGACCTTGACCTCGACATCCGTGAACCAAGCCAGCGGCATCAGCACGGACCCGTCCGACAGCGTCACCCGGGGCAGGAGTTGCGGCCATGTCTCATCCGCCGCGCCGGACAGCAGGCCGGGCGAAAACGGAATCGGGAAATAGGGGTTGTGCATGTGTTGCGTCGGACCGCCGTTGATCAGCGGCAGGCTGACGACGCGATCACCATCGCGGTAAGTGACCACGAGCCGGTCATTCTGACCCCGCGCGAACCAGGTGGTGGTGGAACGCGGAAGCGTCTGAAGCCAGGCAGCGAACCCCGGGTCCGGTTCGCGGTCGGACCAGCCACGGCGGTTCCAGATCGCATTGGTGTAGGTGAGCTGATGGAAAAGGCTCAGGTTCTCGCCGAGAATCCGGTGTTTGCCGCGATAGGCGTCGGTCTTGCGACCGTGGTCCCAAAGATTGACCGAGCCGGTCGCGGGGTCCAGCCAGAAGTCCGCGTACCGGGCGGCGACGCGGGATGAGAAGGCGTAGGCCATCGCCTCTTCCTCAGCGGTCAGGATCTCGAGGGCGGCGGCGGCCGTCAGGACTTCCAGAAAGGCGGTCTCGCCGTAGACGCCGATGCTGCGACCGTATTCGAATCCTTCGCCGCGCAGATTCAGACGTGGCAGAATTACATCGACCGATCCGCGTAGCCAGCGCCGCACGTCCTCTGGCGGCTCCACGCCGGTTTCTATGAAGCGTTGGGCGATTTCGCCGATCAGAAGGACGCTGTAGCGGTCAAAGCGCCCCTCGCCATTGGTTTCGTCCGCGAAGCCATAGGCACCGGAGTAGGTTCGGTAATGATCGAGGGTCCTGGCCAGCAGGGCCTCGCTGGCCGCAGCGTCTTCCCAACCCAGCAGGAACCGCAGGCGGGCGATGCTGAAGGCGACGCCGTAATAGTTGTTCGGGAGGTTGATCAGGGTCAGGTCGTCTTCCCGCACGAAAGTGCGCCAGTCGAGACGGTGCCTCAGCCGCTCGAGCGTGGCCGGCGAAACGGCGTCGTCGAGCAGACCTGTCTTGTCGAGGCGATGCAGAGCGGAGGCGTAGTAGTAGATGCCCCAGGCCTCGTTGGTATCGTCGATGGTAAGGTCCGACAGCGCCCGGAAGCCGCTGACATATTCCATGAACCGCGGGTCCGAGCGCGGTGTGGTCTCGATCAGATGGGCCATGGCGATGGCGATCTTGCCGGGCAGAAATTTGTCTTCGGCGGCGAAGACCTCGACGCCGTCAAGGCGTAGGTCGCGACCGTCAGACAGCAGCCGGCGCAGCAGAGCCTCGACCTGGGGTTCCACCCGGGTCCCGAGGGTCGTGTTCATCGGTGGGGCCTGAAGATAGACGGCACCCCGGGGGTCGCGATCCCCCCCGTCCCCTTCCAAGGTCCCGGATCGTGCGGGTTGCGCCATCAAGGTCAGGAATCCGGCGAGCACGCCGAGCGAGGCATGACGCAGGTGTCTGGACGGGCGTGCAGGATCGGCGATCATTTGGTCAGGCTCGCATTGCTACCGGTGTCATTCGCTCGTTCATAACAACATGACGCCGTTATAAACAAGGACTGCGGGCCTTTGACAATCCGTAAAAACCAAGGTTATGGTCTCCCCAGAGCCAAAATGACACCGGTATCATATCGGTCTGACACCGGTATCTTTCGGTGGGGCCATTGCTGAGGGGCGGAAATGATTTCTACAGAATCGGTGCGTCGTCGCTGGACGATGGTCTTCAAAACCACCCTGTTGGGGTCCGTGGCCTCTCTGGCTGTCTCGCCAGCTTTGGCGCAGGATCAAGGCGCTTCAAGGCCAATCCCTGGAGCGGTCTCCACCCAGCAGACCACAGAGATCGATGAAGTCATCGTGACGGGCATCCGCGCGTCCCTTGCCCAGGCTGCGGAGATCAAGCGCGAGTCCTCGCAAATCATCGACGTCATCACGGCCGAGGACGTTGGCAAGCTTCCCGACGCCAACGTCGCCGAAGCCCTGCAACGCGTGACGGGCGTGCAGATCACCCGGGTGTTCGGGGAAGGTCAGGCGGTCAACATCCGGGGTCTGCAGCAGGTTCGCGTCGAGGTTGACGAACGCACGCTGCTGGGATTTTCGGCGCGAGTCTCTCCGCCCGAGAACGACAACCTCGGCCGGTCGTCGGGGCTGGATGCGGTTCCGTCGTCGCTGTTCGGCCGCCTCGAGGTGCGCAAGACGCCGCTCGCCAGCCAGGCGGAGGGCGGCCTTGGCGGCACGGTCAATCTGGTGACCCCAAAGCCGTTCGACTTCCGGACCCCCAGGCTTTCGCTTCGAGCCCAGGGCACCTATTCCGACGGCTCGGAGGAATTCGAGCCCAGCGTCACGGGTCTGTACACGCGGACCTTCGCCGACGGGAACCTGGGCCTGCTTCTGTCCGCAGAATACCAGAAGCGTACGTCCAGCCTGCAGCTGTTCGAGCGCAACAACTGGCTCAACCGGAGAAACGGCGGGGCGACCGATGTACTGGCACCCTTGCTCCTGCAATACGAGAACGTCGACATCGACCGCACGCGCGTGGGTGTTAACGGTGCCTTCCAGGCGCGGCTCGGCGAGAATTTGGTGCTGACCGCAGATGCTCTCTATTCCCGTGTCGAGGCTGATCGCACCAACCAGGCGCTCACCTTCAACCTTCCGACCAGCGCGACCGCGACGATCATAACCAACGCGTCCAATGAGAATGGCTATCTGGTCGCCGGGACTGCGGTCGGCCGGGTTCGGATTCAGAACCAGAGGCGCAAGGATCCGACCGCCAACTACCTGTTCGGTCTGAACGGCAAATACGACGACGGTCGGCTCACGCTCGAGGGAGACGCCTATTACAGCCGGGGCACCCTTCGCCAGGAGATCGAGGTCGTCGTTCTCGATTCCTTGACCGGCATCGTCGGCAGTTATGATTTCCGCAACGGACCTGTTCCCAGTCTCAGGCTTGAGCGGCCCGCGGGCGCTCCGTTCAATCCCAATCTACCGGCGAACTATGTCTACCCGACAACCGGGACGCTGACGTTGCGCGCCAACTACCTGCCGGCGACGCTCGAGGAATACACCGCCAAGTTCGACGTGGGGTATCGGTTGAGCGACTCCCTCAGGGTCAGCGCCGGCCTGCGCTATGTCGATCTCACGGCGGTGTCCAACGCCTTCCGCAGCCGCGGTCTGGCGACCCTGGCGGAACTCACCCCCTTCGCCGTCGAGGGCGACCCGGGCTTTCTCGACAGGATTTCGGGCAATTTCCCACGAAGTTTCCTGAGCTATTTTCCCAACTCCGGCTTCCTGATCCCGCGCGTCCTGGCCTCCGAACCCAGTCTGGTCCCGGGTGCGCCAGCGGGGACCTTTCGCTCCGTGCCCGACCGGGACTACGATCTGCAAGAACAGACCCTCAGCGCGTATGTGATGGTTGATTTCGCGACCGAGGTTTTCGGACTTCCGGCCAGGATCAACGCCGGGGTTCGTGTCACCGACACGGATTTCTCGGTCGACAGCTTCTCTCTCATCGGCGGCGTCCCGACGCCGGCAACCGATACGAACAGCTACACAAATGTGCTCCCGAGCGCGAACGTCACGGTGAATGTGACGGACGACCTGCTGGTCCGTGTATCCGCCTCGCGGACCATGCAGAGGGCCGGTATCGCCGACCTGGCGCCCAGTACCTTCATCAATCAGACGAACTTCACCTCGGGCGGTGGCAATGCGCAACTGACCCCGCCGATCTCGGACAATTTCGATGTGTCCGTCGAATACTACACCGGCGGCAGTTCGCTGATCTCAGGGGCGATCTTCTACAAGGACGTCAGCGACTTCATCGCCACGGGCACGATCGAGGAGACCATCACGATCGGCGGCAGCACGGACGTCTACAGGACCTCCCGCCCGTTCAACATCGCTTCGGCCGAGGTGCGGGGTTTCGAGGTCGGCGTGACCCAGTTCCTCGACTTTCTGCCGGCACCCTTCGACGGCTTCGGGGTCATCGCCAACTACACCTATGCCGATAGCGAGGACAGCAACGGCTTCCCGCTCGTGGCCACCTCCAAGCACAGCTACAATCTCGTCGCGCTTTACGAGAAGGGGCCGATGTCGGCCCGCGTCGCCTACAACTGGCGGGACGACGCGGTGTTCGAGTTCACGCAGGGTCGTCCGGACGTCATCGCGGCGCGCTCGCAGCTGGATGCCCAGCTGGGCTATGACATCACCGACACCATCGCTCTTTCGCTGCAGGCGCAGAACCTCATGCCCGAGGATTCGGCGACGGTCGAAGTCAGCAACTTCAATCCGACGGCGTTGAACAGCTACGCCCTGTCGGAGCGGCGCTTCTCGATCGGGATCCGCGCCCGGTTCTGACCAAGGGTAGCTGATTTTTCCCGGCCAAAGCGCCTCCAGCGCCGCCGGTCCCTCGGGCCGGCGGCGTTTTTCTGGCCATTCGCGACCGGCCAGTGCCGGCTTTGTGGCGACGGAAGTTCAGTTGCCGCACGTTGTGTGGTTGAAAGCGCGCTGATTCAGGGTAGGCGAAACGCGCGCTTTGTGCGGCATTGCGGCGACTTTTCGCGTAGTGAAGCTTGTGAGGGGAGTGTGGCATGTCGAAAACCCATGGACTTTCGGCGGCCGCCCCCACTGACGCCGACGTCGATCCGCAGGCTGACCCCCCGGCGCCCGCCCACGTCTATTCATGGGATTTCGATTTCGGCCTGGGTCCGTGGACCTCGTGGCTGGCCCCCTCGGTCGTGACCGAGCCGGGCGGGGTGGTAGAGCAGTTCACCCGTCTGCAAGCCCCCGGCCCGCTGGACTATAATCATATCGACGGCATCGGCGCGATCTGGCTGGTCGCGCATCTGTCGACGCCGACCCTGGGGTCGCCGGGCGCACTGAACCTGCACGACGCAGAGTTCCAGATGACGGTGCGCGGCACGGATTTCGACATCAACGGCGGTCAACTGGTGCTCTGGGCCACCCGCTATGTTCCCGAGACGGCGCTGACGGAGAATTTCTATTTCGGTCTGCAGGTCACCAACTGGGCCAACACCGGCAGTGACATGGCGGGCCAGATCACCGACGAATGGGTGACGATCACGCTTCGCATCAGCGACGACCCCGCCGACTGGACCTACGCCGGCGACCAGGAATCGCTCGAGGGCGACTGGGCCGATCGCTACGTTCCGTTCGACCTCGGCCAGACGCTGTCCAACATCGACGCGACCCTTCATCTGGTGGTCCTGAACGAGGATCCGGACGACGCGCCGACGGGTTTTCTCGACCTGTCCAACATCACGCTACGGACCCAGACCCCGGCCATACCTGAGGCGCTCAGCGGCTTGAATCCCGAAGTTCACTATGGGCTCGAGGACCAGGTGGCGAGCGGAATTCTGGCCGGGGACCCGGCTGTCAACGCAGCCGAGGCCGTGTTCGCGCTCGTCGAGGGTTCGGCGGCGAACGGCGTGGTGGTCATCGACCCGGACACCGGTGCCTTCAGCTTCACGCCCCCGGCCGACTATTACGGCCCATCCGCCACGGCCGGCTACGCTACCTTCCGGTATACCGTCAGCGACGGCACGGTGACGTCGGACCCGATCACCGTGGTGGTCTACGTCGGCGGCATCAACGACGCGCCGGTCGTGTCAGGGCGCGACGAAGCCGTGGAGATCGCGGGCGGTCAGCCTTTCGTACATACCCTGTTCAGCGGCTCGGACATCGATGCCAACCGCCTGGGGTTCGAGATCGTTGCGGGCTCCGTCGTGGGCGGGTCGGTCGACCTCGACGTCCGGACCGGACGGTACACGTTCACGCCGACCGACAGCTTCAGCGGGGCCGCCTCGTTCCGGTATCGCGTCACCGACGGCCAGTTGGACAGCGGCGAAAAACAGGTTGCGCTAACCGTCCTGCCGGCCGGTCAACAAGCTGCGGCGCTCACATTCAGTGACGCCGAGGCCATGCTGATCGCGGGCAATTTCGATGGCTGGACCCACGCCGTGGTTCGGCTGGCCGATGCGGGCGACGTCAACGCCGGCTACCACTACGGCACCTGGCTGAACGACGGGATCAATGGAATCGCGCGCGACCGCACGCTTGCCCGCCACTATCTGGAGCTGGCGGAGGGTGTGGTTCACGACGCCCATCTGCAACTGGCCACCCTGTATATTTCCGGCGAGGGAGGCGAGCGGGACTACGGTCGCGCGCGCATATTGCTGGAGGCGCTGCCCGAGGACCGTACCGCCATCTATCGCCTCGCCACCCTCGATGATCTTGGCTTGGGAGCCCCGCAGGACAAGGCGCGGGCGGTCGAGGGCTATCTCGAGGCGTCCAGACTGGGCAACGCCGAGGCGGCCTATACGCTCGGTCGTCGCTATCTGACCGGCGAAGGCGTCACCGCATCGGCCGAAGACGCCTATTTCTGGCTCGGGGTGGGTCTGAAGTTCAACGCCGCGCCCAACATCAGCATCTTTCACGACCTGCTGACCCTCAACATGGCCACGGCCGCCCGGACCCTCAACCCGCAGCAGATCGCCGACCTCGACGCGGCCATCCTGGACTGGGATCCGGGTGAGGCGACCCCGGTCAACGATACGCCGCAACTGGGTGGTGCGGACACCGTTGGAGGTCAGGCGATACCCGGGGCTCCGGTCTCCGGCGTACTCTCCGCCGGCAGCGACCTTGACGGCGACGGGCTGACTTACGCCCTGGTCGACGGGTCGGTGCAGAACGGGTCGGTCGTCATCGACCCCGAAACGGGTGCCTTCACCTTCACCCCCAGCCCAGGGTTCACCGGAACGGGGGCGTTCGGCTATGTGATCACAGACGGGCAGGACAACAGCGAGACCCGGACGGTCAGCTTTGCGATCGAGGCCGGCACGCAGGCGGCCTCCGATCTCGGCGGCACCGATGAGGCCGCGACCCTGTCGGTGGCCGCGGGTTCCGGCCTGCTGGCCAACGACTTTGCCGCGCCGAGCGGCGGAGCCATCGTGGTCAGCGCCGTCGACGGCTTGGTCGGCAATGTCGGCGTCGCGGTGGTCGGTGACTGGGGCTCGCTGACGGTTCAGGCCGACGGCTCATGGGTCTATACGCCCTCGGCCGCCGCCCGGACCCTGCTGGAAGGCGACACGGTCACGGACTCGTTCACTTACACCGTCACCGATCAGTTGGGGAACAGTTCGAGCTCGACGCTCACCGTGACGGTCAATGGCAGCGACGGGACGGTGCTGAGCGGCTCCGGCGTGTTGATCGGCACGGCCTTCGGCGACGAAATCACCGGAGGAGCCGCCGCCGACGTGCTGATAGGCCTGGGCGGAGACGATCGGCTGATCGGCGGAACCGGCGCGGCCAATGAGATGTACGGCGGTGCCGGTGACGATACCTATGTGCTGGCGACGATCGGCGACAGCATTGTCGAGAACGCCGGTGAGGGCACGGACCGCGTCGAAACCAACGCCGCCAGCCATCACCTGGGTGCCAATGTCGAGCACCTGACCTATACCGGTACGGCCAGTTTCACCGGTGTCGGCAATGGCCTGTCGAACATCATCGAGGGCGGTGCGGCCTATGACGTCCTGATCGGCCTGGGGGGGGACGACATCCTGTCCGGCGGCGCGGGGGCGGCCAACGAGATGTACGGCGGCACAGGCGACGACATCTATATCGTCGCCTCAGCGGGGGATTCCTTGATCGAAAGCGCAGGGGAGGGGGTCGACACTGTCCAGACCGCCCTGGCCGCCTATACGTTGGCCTCCGCCCATGTCGAGAATCTGACCTTTACGGGGACCGGCGCATTCACCGGGACAGGAAACAGCGGTGCCAATACAATCGCCGGCGGGGCCGGTGATGACATCCTGTCCGGTCGGGGCGGGATCGACACCCTCGTGGGAGGGGCGGGAACGGACACCGCCAGCTACGCTGCGGCGACCGGGGCCGTCGATGTACGCCTCAACAGTTCGGCCGCCCGCAACGACGGCGATGGTGCCACCGATGTCCTGTCGGGGATCGAAAACCTGACCGGCTCGGCCTTCGACGACCTGTTGATCGGCGACGGCGGTGCCAATGTCCTGACCGGCGGGGCCGGCCGCGACACCCTGCTGGGGCTCGGCGGCAATGACGTCCTGATCGGTGGCTCGGGTCTGGCCAACCAGTTGCAGGGCGGAACAGGCGACGACCGCTACGTCGTCTCTGCGACCGACTCGATCGTCGAATTGGCCGGTGAAGGGACCGATACGGTCGAGACCGCGCTGGCCAGCTTCACCCTGGGCAACCATCTGGAGAACCTGATCTCGACCAGCGGTCTGGCCTTCACCGGCACGGGCAACGGGCTGGACAATGTCATCACCTCCGGGGCCGGCAACGACACCCTGGGCGGAGGCGGCGGGAACGACACGCTGGACGCCGGGGGCGGCGCGGATCGGGTCCGGGGCGGCGCCGGCAATGACGTCCTGGCCGGCGGGGCCGGGGTCGACACCGTCGACTACAGTCTGGCCGCCGCAGGTGTGACGGTCCGCCTCAACACCGGCCAGACCACGGTCGACGGCGATGGTGGGACCGACACCCTGAGCGGGTTCGAGAACGTTCTCGGCTCGGCCTTCGACGACCTGTTGATCGGCTCCAGCGGGGCCAACACCCTGACCGGCGGGGCCGGGCGCGACACCCTGCTGGGGCTCGGCGGCAACGACATCCTGATCGGCGGGGCGGGTCTGGGCAACCAGATGCAGGGCGGCACCGGCGACGACACCTATGTGGTCGGCGCCAACGACACCCTGATCGAGGTGGCGGGCGAGGGCACCGATCTGGTGCTGGCCTCCGTCGCGGCCTTCACCCTGGCCGCCAATATCGAGAACCTGACCTATACGGGGGCCTCGGCCTTCGCGGGCACCGGCAATGCCTCGGACAATGTCATCATCGGCGGCGTCGGCGCCGACACGCTGTCGGGGCTGGCCGGCCATGACACCCTTCTGGGCGGGGCCGGAAACGACATCCTGAACGGCGGCACGGGCGACGACGCCATGAGTGGCGGCCTCGGCAACGACCGCTATTCGGTCGACAGCGTCGGCGACATCGTCACCGAACTGGCCGGCGAGGGCACGGACACGATCGAGACGACGCTGGCGACCTACACCCTGGGTGACAATGTCGAGAACCTGACCTTCCTCGGTGCCGGTGGCTTCACCGGTGTCGGCAACGCCCTGAACAATGTCATCACCGGCGGCATCGGCAACGACAGCTTCATCGCGGGCGTCGGGTCGGACACCTTCATCGGCGGCGCCGGGACCGACACGGTGGACTACAGCGCCGTCGGCGCCGGGGTCACGGTCAAGCTGGCCGCCCTGGCGGCGACCAACGACGGTCAGGGCGGCGCGGACGTGCTGAACGGCATCGAGAACGTGATCGGCACCGCCTTCGACGACATGCTGTTCGGCGACGGCAACGCCAATGTGCTGACCGGCGGCGCGGGCCGGGACGTCCTGCTGGGCCTGGCCGGCGACGATGTGCTGATCGGCGGCGACGGCGTGGCCAACGTCCTTCAGGGTGGCACCGGCAACGACCGCTATGTCGTCTCGGCGGTCGGCGACTCGGTGATCGAGTTTGCGGGAGAAGGCACCGACACGGTCGAGACGACCCTGGCCAGCTACACCCTGTCGGCCAATGTCGAAAACCTGACATACACCGGCAGCGGCGGTTTCACGGGGCGGGGCAATGCGCTCAACAACACCATCACCGGGGCCTCGGGCAGCGACACTGTGGTGGTCGCCGGTCTGCAGGCCCAGTATCTGATCGAGGCGATCACCGGCGGCTATCGCGTCACCGATCTGGACGCCGTCGCCGACGGCAACGACGGGGTCGACACCCTGGTCGGGATCGAGTTCTTACGCTTCAGGGACGGAACGACGCTGGACCTGTCCACCCTCGGCGGCGGCGCTGCCCCGCTGATGAACGACAAGG
>JBBQTX010000021.1:0-14580 GCA_038234475.1 Caulobacterales bacterium
AAGGGCGAATACTATCTGACCGACGTGGTTGAACTGGCCCGCCGACGTGGCGAGTCGACCCGCGCCGTCTTCGCCGGAGAGGACGCCGTCATGGGGGTGAACGCGCAGAGCGAACTGGCCGTGGCCGAGGCCCTGTTCCAGAAGGTCCAGCGCGAGACCTTCCTCGCCGCGGGCGTCACCATGCCGGCCCCCGAGACCGTGCATTTCGCCTTCGCCGCCTTCTTCGCCCGCATCGTCGCCATGAAGCGTGCCGCCCAGCCCGCCTTGGCCGTCTGCTCGCCGCGGCCCAGCGCCAGATCGCCCGGTGCCACGTCCTTCGTCACCACCGATCCCGACCCCACCATCGCCCCGGCGCCGATCGTGACCGGTGCCACCAGCGAACTGTTCGAGCCGACAAAGGCCCCTTCTCCCACCACGGTGCGGTGTTTGAAAAAGCCGTCGTAGTTACAGAAGATCGTGCCCGCGCCGATATTGGCTTTCGCGCCGACCACGCCGTCCCCGAGATACGCCAGATGGTTGGCCTTGGCCCCGGCGTCCATGCGGACGTTCTTGACCTCGACGAAATTGCCGACCTTGACCCCCGCGCCGAGGTCCGCGCCGGGGCGTAGCCGGGCATAGGGGCCGACCTCGGCCCCGGCGGCGACCGTCGCGCCCTCGATATGGCTGAAGCTGCGGATGCGGGCCCCGCCGGCGATCCTGGCGCCCGGGCCAAAGACGACATAGGGCTCGACGGTCGTGCCGCTGCCGATCTCGGTGTCGAACGAGAAATGCACCGTCTCGGGCGCGGGCATGGTGACGCCCGCGGCGAGAAAGGTCTCGCGCTGGATCTTCTGGAACAGGGCCTCGGCCACCGCCAGTTCGGCCTGGGCATTGACGCCCATGACCGCGTCCTCACCGGCGAAGACGGCCCGGGTTGCGGCCCCGCGTTTGCGCGCCAGTTCGACCACGTCGGTCAGATAGTATTCGCCCTTGGCGTTGTCGTTGCGGACCTCGGCCAGAAGTTCGAACAACAGGGCCGAGGGCGCGGCCATGACGCCGGAGTTGCAGGCGGTCAGGGCCAGGACCTCGGCCGATGCCTCCTTGGCCTCGGTGATGGCGGCCAGGGTGTCGCCGTCCATGACCAGCCGGCCGTAGGCCCCGGGGTCGCGGGCCTCGAAGCCGATCACGGTGACGCCGTCACCGGAGGCCAACACCGGCTCGATATCGGCCGCCTTCAGCAGCGGCACGTCGCCATAGGTGACGACCACCTGACCGACGAAGCCGGCCAGGGCGGCCTCGGCGGCGCGCACGGCATGGCCGGTGCCGATGGGCGGGTCCTGCACGGCGATGGCGGCCTCGCCGAGCCGTTTGACGACGTGGGCGCGGACCTCGGGCGAGTGATTGCCGACCACGACCACGATCCGCTCGCAGCCCAGCGCCTCGGCCGCATCGATGGCGTGGTCGAGCATGGCGCGGCCGCCGACCGGGTGCAGCACCTTGGGCAACGGCGACTTCATGCGCGTGCCTTGGCCGGCAGCGAGGATGATAGCGGCCCTCCTTTTCGCAGGATGGGGCGTGGGTGTACTGGTCATGAATCGGTCCGGCGGCTAGTCGTCGTCAGCGGTCTAGCCCATCACGGCGACCGGCGGGAGATGCCGATGACGATGCGTGACCTCGAAGGCTGGACCATCGCCTTCGATCTCGACGGGACACTGGTGGAGACCGCGCCGGACCTGATCGGCACGCTGAACCGGATGCTGGCCCAGCATGACCTGCCCGCAGTGCCCTTGGCCTACGCGCGCAATCTGATCGGCCATGGTGCCATCGCCCTGCTAAAGCGCGGCTTCGAGGCCGCCGGCGCGGCGTGGGACGAGACCGCCTCGCCGGTCCTGCTGAAGGCCTTTCTGGCCGACTACCTCGCCCACATCGCGGACCACAGCACCGCCTATCCCGGCGCCGTGGAGGCGCTGGACGCGCTCAGCGCGCGCGGCGCCATCCTGTGCGTCGCCACCAACAAGCCGACCGACCTGGCGGTGGCCCTGTTCGACGCCATCGGACTGAGCGGCCGCTTCGCCGCGATTTGCGGGCCGCAGTCGGTGTCCGCCAGAAAGCCCGACGCCGCCCACATCCGCGAGACGGTGCTCAAGGCCGGCGGCGACCCGGCCCGGGCGATCATGGTCGGCGACAGCGTGACCGATCTGGACGCCGCCCGCGCCACGGGCGTGCCCTGCATCCTCACGACGTTCGGCTATACGGACACGCCCGCTGCGGACCTTGGCGCGGACGCCGTGATCGCGCATTTCGACGCCTTGCCCGAAGTCATCGCCCGGTTGATCGGCTGAAGGCGGAGCGTGGGCGGAATTCGATCAGGCCGACGGCTTTCGCTTCGCCAGGGGCTGTAGCCGGCCGTAGGTCAGGCTGCGCCAGAGCCACTCTGCGGGACCGAACCGGAAGACGGAAAGCCACAGGGCGCTGAACACACACAGCCCTGCGAAGACGGCGATCGCGAAGAGGTTGATCCCCGCCATCGTCAGCCTGTCCGGGTCGTCGATGCGGCCCAGTCCCCAGCCGTACCAGACGAAGGCGCCGATCGCGTTCGAGGCGAGGTATCCCGTCAGCGCCATCCGGCCCATCGGGGCGAAGGCCGTGCTCAGCCAGCGACCGCCCCGGCTGATGTACAGCGTCAACATCGCGAGATAGCCGAAGGCCAGGATGGGCAGGCCCATATAAGCCGCCGTGACGATGCCGTAGCCGATGCCGTCCATGGGCATACCCAGCCGCCGCGTGGCGTGGACAAGACTGAGCAGCAGCCCCAGCGGAAGGACGACCCAGATGATCCGCCGCAGCAGGGGTCTGTGGCGCTCGATGTCCTCGAACACGCGGCGGCGCGCGGCCCAGAAGCCCAGCATGAACAGCCCCAGCACGCCGAGGTCGTAGACGATCACGGGACCGGTGTCGCCGATCGGGTGCAGCACAAAGTAGCGCAGGTTGGCCAGGACGAAGGCCAGATAGTCAGCGCCGGCATAGGCGGGCAGCATCTCGACGAACCGGGCTTCGGCGACGGCGGCGGACACGCCGGCGATACTCGGCGTCGGCGCGCCCGTCACGGCCTCGATCACGCCGGCGATGACCGGAGGAAGGACGATCAGCCCCAGCCCCAGGACGAGAAGCACCCGCTGCCCGACGTTGCGGAACAACATCAGCACCATGCCCAGGATGGCATAGACGATCAGAATGTCGCCCCAGAAGAGAAAGGCGAGGTTGCCGATGCCGATCACCAGAAGGATCAGGACCCGCCTGAGGTAGAGCGCGCCGAAGCCGGCTCCGCGTGCCTGCGCCCGCTGCATCAGGATTCCGAAGCCGACGCCGAACAGGAAGGCGAAGGCCGAACGCGCCTTGCCCTGCAGCAGGACCAGATCGAACAGGCCGAACGCGAGATCGGCGGGCCGGGCCGCCGCCATGATCGCCTCGCCCTTGAAGACCATGACCATGGCGGTCAGGTTCATGACGATGACGCCGAAGAGAGCGATCGCCCTGAGGGTGTCTATGACCACCAGTCGGTCAGCTGCCGGTGCCATGGGCACGCCGCCCGCAAGACCCGCTGTGTCCGTCATCTCGCCAGCCCCCGTCACCCGCACGCAGGATGCGGCACCGCTGCGGCACTGTCGATGTCATTGAGTCCTTGCCTGATGCAAACGACCGGGCTATGCCGCCGCTCCCCGATTGATGGATGCGTAGCTCAGCGGGAGAGCACCTCGTTCACACCGAGGGGGTCACAGGTTCAATCCCTGTCGCATCCACCATTTCGCCGTTATCTCCCCCTAAAGGCCGCCGTCCGCCGCTATCCGCGCCGACCGTTCGCGCGCTGAATCATGCTATTGGACCGCCCGATGCCCTTCCCCACCAGTCATCCCGCGCTCGACCGCGCCCTTTCCGAACGCGGCTATGCCGAGCCCACGCCGGTGCAGTCCGCCGTTCTGGAAGCCGGACCCAATGAAGACGGATCCAGCCGCGACCTGCTGGTCTCGGCCCAGACCGGCTCGGGCAAGACCGTCGCCTTCGGGCTTGCGCTGGCCCCTACCCTGCTGGGCGAGGCCGAGAAATTCGCCGAGTTCGGCGCGCCGGTGGCCCTGGTCATCGCCCCGACCCGCGAACTGGCGCTGCAGGTCTCCAACGAACTGCAATGGCTCTACGCCCAGACCGGCGCGCGCATCGTCTCCTGCGTCGGCGGCATGGATCCCAAGGTCGAGCGTCGGGCGCTGGAGCGCGGTTGCCATATCGTGGTCGGCACGCCGGGCCGTTTACGCGACCATCTGGAACGCGGGTCGCTGGACCTGTCGACGCTCAAGGCCGTCGTGCTGGATGAAGCCGACGAAATGCTGGACATGGGCTTCCATGAGGACCTGACCTTCATCCTCAACACCGCCCCGGCCGAGCGGCGGACGCTGATGTTCTCGGCCACCCTGGCGCGCGACATCGTGCAACTGGCCAAGACCTATCAAAGGAATGCGCTGCGGATCGATACGGTCGCGGGCAACACTTCGCACGCCGACATCGAATACAAGGCCATCCGCGTCGCGCCGAACGAGGTCGAGCTCGCCGTCGTCAATGTGCTGCGCTATTTCGAGGCCCCCGGCGCGCTGGTGTTCGCCAACACGCGCGAGCGGGTCAAGCATCTGACATCGAGCCTGCGCGAGCGCGGCTTCTCGGTCGTCGGCCTGTCCGGCGAACTGACCCAGAGCCAGCGCTCGGAAGCGCTGCAAGCCCTGCGCGACGGCCACGCCCGCGTCTGCGTCGCCACCGACGTCGCCGCGCGCGGGCTCGACCTGCCCGATCTGGGTCTGGTCATCCACGCCGAAATCCCGGTCAACAAGGCCGGCCTGCTGCACCGTTCGGGCCGTACCGGCCGGGCCGGCAAGAAAGGCGTCTCGGTCCTGCTGGTCAGCTATACCCGCCGCCGCAAGGTCGAGCTGATGCTGCAGTCCGCCTCGATCAAGGCCGAGTGGAGCGGCCCGCCCTCGGCCGAAATGATCCTCGCCAACGACCAGGCTCGCATGCTGGCCGATCCGGTGCTGATCGCGCCGGTCGAGGACGAGGCTGTCCTGGCGCTCGGCAAACAGTTGCTGGAGAAGAGTTCTCCCGAACAGATCGCGGCCGCCCTGATCCGCCTGTATCAGCAGAAGCTGCCCGCGCCGGAGGACGTCTATGACGACGACCGGATGAAGCGTCAGCAGGAGACCGGTACGAACGACAAGGGTCAGGCCGACGTTCCGTACACGGACTTCGCCCGCGGCGGCGACATGACCTGGTTCCGGATCAACATCGGCCGGGACAAGAACGCCGATCCGAAATGGCTGATGCCGACCATCTGCCGCCTCGGCCATGTGACCAAACGCGACATCGGTGCCATCAAGATCTTCGAGCGCGAGACCAAGTTCGAGATCACTCAGGAGATGCAGGTCAAGTTCGAGGCCGCCATCGCCTTGGGCCTTGAGGATGGCGTCAAGATCGAGCCCGCCGTCAAGCCGGGTCCGTCCGAGAAGCCCGTCAGCCGCTGGGACAAGAAACCTGCGGGCGACCGCCCGGCCAGCGATCACCCGGAGAAGAAGCCGTGGGCCAAGCGCGAGGGGACCGGCGAAAAACCGGCCTGGAAGCCGCGTGAGGACCGCGCGGAAGGCGAGAAAAAGCCTTGGGCGAAGCGCGACGACGCAGCCGCTCAAGCGGCTGAGGTCAACAAGCCGTGGGTGAAGCGCGAGGAGACTGGCGACAAGCCCGCCTGGAAGGCCCGCGAGGAACGTCCGGTGGTGGGCAACAAGAAGCCATGGGTGAAGCGAGACGAGACCCCCGCTTCGGCCGCCGAGGAGAAGAAACCCTGGGTCAAACGCACGCCGAACGATCCGACGCCACCGGGCAAGAAGCCATGGGTCAAGAAGCCGACGGTCGAGGGCAAGACACCCTGGGTGCCACGGTCCGACGCGGAAGCCGCCCCGGCTGCGGCCGGCGACAAGCCGTGGAAGGGCAAGCCCAAGGGCGGTGATCGTCCGTGGGCGGCCAAGGATGCGCGCGGTAAGCCCGCTGGGGCCAAGTCGGCGTACAAGGCCAGGAAGCCGGGCGGCTGATAACGACGGGCTCGGATGATCCCGGGCGACCACGCATGTTGCGTCGCACAAGGCCATGACCGTAGATGAGGGCATGATCGCGCCCGCGACCCTGACCGTCGACCTGAACGCCCTCGCCGCCAATTTTCGCACTCTGGAGGCGGTCGGCGGTGCGCCTGTGCATCCGGTCGTCAAGGCCGACGCCTATGGCCTGGGCGCGGCGGCGTGCGCGAAACGGCTGATGGCCGAGGGCGCGCGGACCTTCTTCGTGGCCCGGACCCGCGAGGGCGAGCAGTTGCGGGCCGCGCTGGGCACCGAGGCCGCCATCTATGTGCTGGACGGGTGCGCGGTCGGACGGGCGGCGCGGCTGCGGACCGCGGACCTGCATCCGGTCCTGAACACCGACGCCCAACTGGCCGACTGGCGGGCGGCGGGCGGCGGACGTTGCAGCGTGCAGATAGACACCGGCATGAACCGGCTGGGCTTCCGGCCCGGGGATACACCGGAACCGTTCGAGGGGCTTGATCTGGTGCTGAGCCATCTGGCCTGCGCGGACGACCCGGCCGAGCCGATGAACGCCCGACAGCGGAACGCCTTCGCGGCGGCGGCGGCGCGGTATCCGGGCGCGGTGCGGTCGTTCGCCAACTCAGGCGGCGTCTTTCTGGGTCGCGACTACCTTTTCGACGCGTCGCGGCCCGGAATCTGTCTGTACGGCGGCGGGCCGGAGGGTCGGCCTGACGACCGCATCCGGCCGGTGGCGACGCTGGAGGCAGAGGTCCTTCAGGTGCGGGACGTGCCGGCGGGCGAGACGGTCGGCTATTCGCGCCAATTCACCGCCACGTCTGCGACCCGGATCGCCACCTGCGCGACCGGCTATGCCGATGGCGTGCTGCGCAGCTACAGCCCGGCGGGGCAGGTCTTCGTGGGCGGCAAACTGCGGCCGATCGTCGGGCGGGTGTCGATGGACGTCTGCGCCGTCGACGTGACCGGGCTGGACGTGACGGTCGGCGATACGGTCGAACTGTTCGGGTCGAACCGAATGCTGGACGAGGCGGCGAAGGCGGCGGGTACCCTCGCCTATGAACTGCTGACCTCGATCACGGCGCGGGTGCCGCGCAACTACATCGGCTGAACCGATCAGCGCGCGTCCCTGAAGACCACCCCACCC
Source organism: Caulobacterales bacterium (assembly GCA_038234475.1). Taxonomy (GTDB): domain Bacteria; phylum Pseudomonadota; class Alphaproteobacteria; order Caulobacterales; family Caulobacteraceae; genus Brevundimonas. The sequence goes on from JBBQTX010000021.1 coordinate 7,246, forward strand.
TTCACGACCACCGGAACTGTCTCCAGCATCCGCACGTCGGCCAGCGGGTCGCCTGCGACGGCGATCAGGTCGCCATAGCGGCCGACGGCGATGGCCCCGACGTCGCGTTCGCGGCCGAGGGCCAGGCCCGAATTCCACGTCGCCGAGCGGATCGCCTCGGCCGGGGTCATGCCGTATTCGACCATCACGGCGAACTGTTTCGCGTTCTGCCCATGCGGATAGATGGCGGCGTCCGAGCCGAAGATCATGCGTGCTCCCGCCCGGTGTGCGGCGCGGAAATTGTTGCGCTGCAACTGGCCGATCTCGCGATCCTTGCGCAGATTGTCCTCGGTCGTCCCGAACTCCGTCCCTGTCGCCTGGGTGAAGTCGGTGTTGTAAATGTCCATCGACAGCCAGGTCCCGTGCTGGACCGCCAGCCGGATGCCCTCGGCGTCGATCAGCGAGGCATGTTCGATGGTGTCGATGCCGGCGCGGATGGCGTCGGCGATGCCGGAGGCCCCGTGGGCATGGGCCGCGACCTTCAGCCCCCACATATGCGCCTCGTCAGCGACGGCGGTGAGTTCGGCCAGGGTCATCTGCTGCTGGCCCGGCTCGGTGTTGCGGGAGAATACGCCGCCGGTGGCGCAGACCTTGATGACCTGGGCCCCGTATTTGCGCACCTCGCGAACGGCGCGGCGGGCGGCTTCGACCCCGTCAGCGTTGAACGGATTGGCGCGGGCGAACGAGCGCGGCAGGCCGGTATAGTCACAGTGGCCGCCCGTCGCCCCGAACGAGGCACCGGCGGGGATCACGCGCGGTCCCGGCACGAACCCGCCGTCGATGGCCTGCCGCAGGGCGACATCGGCGAAGTCCGGGCCACCGACATTGCGCACGGTGGTAAAGCCCGCGTTCAGCGTTGCCAACGCGTTGGGCACCTGAAGCACCGGGCCGAAGTCGTCGGCGTAATCCAGCTCGTTCCAGCCCGAGATATAGGGCGTCGAGGCCAGATGGACGTGCATGTCGATCAGGCCGGGCAACAGGGTCAGGCCCGGCAGGTCGAGCCGGCGCGCATCGGCGGGGAGGTCCGTCGGAACGGTGGTCCCGACCGAGACGATACGCCCGTCGGTGACTACGACGACCGGATTGTCGACATAGCGACCGCGCTCCACGTCCACCATGCGGGCGGCGGTGACGACCAAGGTGTCGGCGGCGGCCGGTGCCGCAAGGCCCAGCGCGAGCGCCAGCGCGGCGGCCGTTGCGGCCAATCTGTTCAGCATGACGGTCTCTCCTGTACCGGCGAAGCTGACATGCGGCGCGGGTCGGAGCAACCACGCGCACCGCTTGCGTCAAATCCGGTCGCACCCCCATCCAGGCCCCCTGCCCCGCCGCCGCCGACTCCTGTAAGCCGTCCCCATGGCTCGAGATGGTGCGATCTATGTCTGTCAGTCCTGCGGGGCGGTTCACGGCAAGTGGGCGGGCCAGTGCGGGGCCTGTGGCCAGTGGAACACCATCGTCGAGGAGAGCCGCTCGGCCCCGCCCGGCGCGCTGAAACCCGTCAGCGCGGCCCGGACCCGGGGCCTGCAGTTCGAGACCCTGCAGTCCGACACGCCCGAGCCACCGCGCATCGTTACCGGCGTGACCGAGTTCGACCGGGTCTGCGGCGGCGGCGTCGTGCCGGGCTCGGCCATTCTGCTGAGCGGCGACCCGGGGGTCGGCAAATCGACCCTGTTGCTGGACGTGTGCGGGCGGGCGGCGCTCAAAGGGGCTCGGGTGGCCTATATTTCCGGCGAGGAGGCGATCGAGCAGATCCGGGCGCGAGCGCGACGGATGGGGCTGGAGAAGGCCCCCGTCGAGTTGGCCTCGGCGACGGCGCTGCGCGACATCCTCGGCACGCTGAAGCGCGAGAAATTCGACATCGTCGTGGTCGATTCGATCCAGACGCTGTGGTCGGACGCGCATGAGGCGGGGCCGGGCTCGGTGACCCAGGTGCGGGCCTGCGCCGGGGAGATGGTGCGGCTGGCAAAGTCGCAAGGCTCGGCGGTGATCCTGGTCGGCCATGTCACCAAGGACGGCCAGGTCGCCGGGCCGCGAGTGGTCGAACATATGGTCGATGCGGTGCTGAGCTTCGAAGGCGAGCGCGGCTATCCCTTCCGCATCCTGAGGGCGGGCAAGAACCGTTTCGGGGCCACCGACGAGATCGGCGTGTTCGAAATGGGCGACGCCGGCCTGCGGGAGGTGGCCAATCCGTCGGCCCTGTTTCTCGGCGAGAGCACCGAGCGGGCCCCAGGGTCCGCCGTCTTTGCCGGTATCGAAGGCTCGCGACCGGTGCTGGTGGAGATGCAGGCGCTGGTGTCGAAGTCGGCCTATGGCACGCCGCGCCGCGCCGTGGTCGGCTGGGACACCGGACGCCTGGCCATGGTGCTGGCCGTGCTGGAGGCCCGGTGCGGCTTCGGCTTCGGCGACCAGGACGTCTATCTGAACGTCGCGGGCGGCCTGCGCATCAATGAGCCGGCGGCCGATCTGGCGGCTGCGGCGGCGCTGATCAGTTCGGCGACCGACACGCCCCTGCCGCAGGGTTGCGTGGTGTTCGGCGAGATCAGCCTTTCGGGCGAGGTCCGCGCCGTCGGCCGGGCCGAAGCGCGGTTGCGCGAGGCCCGAAAGCTGGGCTTCGACCAGGCCCTGACTCCGCCGCTGACGGTCAAGGACAAGGGAGTCGCGGTCACGGCGGTGAGCCGGTTGACGGAAGCGGTCGAACGAATCTCTCAAAACCGCTATTGAAGCCGGACCGACAGTAGTCTGGGCGCGCATGAACGGTTTCGACCTTATCGCCATTCTGGTCATCCTCGCCTCGGCGGCGGCCGGCTGGGTGCGCGGCGCGACGCGCGAGATCATCACCCTGCTGAGCTTCGTGCTGGCGGCCTTCATCGCCCTTGTGGCGCTGCCGATCACGGCACCGATCGGGCGGGGACTGATCAATCCTGATTGGGCCGGGACCATCGCGGCGGCGATCGGCTCGTTTCTGCTGATCTATTTCGGCATCCGCATCTTCGGCTCGACCCTGTCCAGACAGGCGCAGGCGCATCCGCAGCTGGGCGGCATCGACCGGATCGTCGGCGTCTTCGTCGGGGCCGGTCGGGCGCTGGTGCTTTTGGGCGCAATCCATCTGGTCGTCGTCGCCGCCCTGCCCGGCGAGCGGACGCCCGGCTGGCTGAGCGAGGCGAGACTGAGGCCGGTGACGGCGGGCGCGGCACGGTTGATCCAGATCGTTCTGCCGGGCATCGGTCGCGGGGCCGATGCGCTTTCGCCGGTCGTAAGTTCATCCGTAAGCAAAGGGTTTTCTGACCCCGAAGCCTTGCCCTCGCCCCAAACAGACAATAGTTCGCCCCCGACAGCCGCCCGCTAGAGTCCCCGCATCGTCGGAGCCCCACGATGAGCAGCCCCGTGCATTCCATCGCCGAGCCCGTCGTTCACAGGGCGCATCACCGCGACGCGGACGATGACCGTCCGCGTCTGGAGTGCGGCGTCTGCGGCGTCTGGGGGGCCGAAAAGAACGCCGGCTCGGCGATCGTGGCCCTCGGCCTGCACGCCTTGCAGCACCGCGGACAGGAAGCCTGTGGCATCGCCAGCGTCAACGAGACCCGCTTCCATACCGAACGTCACATGGGCCTGGTCGGCGAGGCGTTCGGCGGGACCGACCTGCCGACGCGCATGCCGGGATCGGCGGCCGTGGGCCACACCCGCTATTCCACCGCAGGCGGCAGCTTCCTGCGCAATATCCAGCCGATGTTTGCCGATCTGGACTCCGGTGGGATCGCCATCGCCCACAACGGCAACCTGACGAACCACCTGTATCTTCGCAACCAGCTGGTCGGCGAGGGCTCGATCTTCCAGTCGACGTCGGATTCCGAAGTCATCCTCCACCTGATCGCGCGCAGCCGGAAGGCCAAGATCGTCGATCGCTTCATCGACGCCATCGGCCGGATCGAGGGCGGCTACGCCCTGGTCTGCCAGACCCGGTCCAAGATGATCGGCGCGCGCGATCCGCTGGGTATTCGCCCGCTGGTGCTGGGCCGTCTCGGCGACGCCTGGGTGCTGGCGTCCGAGACCTGCGCCCTTGACACCATCGGTGCCACCTTCGAACGCGACGTCGAGCACGGCGAGGTCGTGGTCATCGACCATGAGGGGCTCAAGTCGCTGAAGCCCTTCCCCACCCGCGCGGCGCGGCCCTGCCTGTTCGAATATGTCTATTTCTCGCGCCCCGACAGCGTCGTGAACGGTCGTTCGGTCTATGGCGTGCGCAAGCGCATGGGCCGAGGGCTGGCGCGTGAGCACGGGGTCGAGGCCGATGTGGTGGTCCCGGTGCCCGACAGCGGCGTCCCGGCGGCGCTGGGCTATGCGCAGGAAAGCGGCATTCCCTATGAGATGGGGATCATCCGCAGCCACTATCTGGGCCGCACCTTCATCCAGCCCAGCCAGGGTGCCCGCCAGAAGGGCGTGCGGATGAAGCACAGCCCCAACGGCTCGGTGCTCAAGGGCAAGCGGGTGGTGCTGATCGACGATTCCATCGTGCGCGGGACGACGTCGGTCAAACTGGTCCGGGCCGTGCGGGCTGCGGGCGCGACCGAGGTCCATCTGCGCTCAGCCTCGCCGCCAATCCTGTGGCCGGACTTCTACGGCATCGACATGCCGGAACGGGACCAGTTGATCGCCGCCAATATGACACTGGACGAGATGCGGGCACATCTGGAGGTCGACTCGCTGGGCTTCCTGTCGGTCGATGGCCTGTACGACGCGATGGAGGCCGGGCCGCGCGATTCGAACAATCCCCAGTTCACCGACCACTATTTCACCGGCGAATACCCGACCCGGCTGAGGGACCGCGAGATCGAAGAGGGCGGACGCGAGGAGCCCTACCGGCAACTTTCACTGCTGGTGAGCGCTTAGACCGTCATGATCCAGCTCGGATATTTCACTGTCGACACCCCCGATATCGACAAGGCGCGCGCCTTCTTCAGCGCCCTGTTCGGCTGGACGTTCGACGAAGCGGCGGCGGGTGCGTCCTATGCGCATGTCGCCGACAGTGATCCGCCCTTCGGCTTCACCAAGGCCGAACGGGCCAGCCAGCTCCCCCATCTGTATTTCCGCGTCGAAGACGTCGATGCCCTGTGCCAGCGGGTGACGGAACTGGGCGGCAGGGCGGCGATCCCTTCGGCCAGCGCCACCGGCCGCTCGGTCGTGGTCAGCGACGACCAGGGCGTCAGCTTCAGCCTGTGGCAACCGGCACCGGGGCTTTAGCTTTCGCTGAACCGGACGGCGCGCTATCAGGCGGCCATGACCGACCATCCCCTGAAAGACCGCATCGCCCTCGTCGTCGGGGCGTCGCGCGGCATCGGCTATGAGACCGCCTTGGCGCTGGCGAAGGCTGGCGCGCACGTCATCGCTACGGCGCGCACGGTGGGCGGTCTGGAAGAACTGGACGACGCCATCTATGCGGCCACCGGCAAACACGCGACCCTGATCCCGTTCGATCTGGTGGATGGTGGCGCGATCGACCGGCTGGGCGGGGCCATCTACGAGCGGTTCGGGCGGCTGGACATCTGGGTGCAGGCGGCGGCGACCATGGGGGCCTCGGGCCTGACCCCGGTCAGCCACGCCGACCCGCGCGTCTGGGCCAAGGTCGAGAAGACCAATTTCACCGCCGTCTATCGCCTGATCCGATCGCTGGAGCCTTTGCTGAAGGCGTCGGACGCGGCCCGTGTGATCTATCTGACCACCAGCGTCGCCGCCGTGCCCAAGGCCTTCTGGGGCATGTATGCGGCGACCAAGGCGGGCGCCGAGGCCCTCGTCAAATGCTGGGCCGACGAGATCGAATCCACCCCGGTGCGCGTCGCCATGCTCGATCCAGGCCGGATGCGCACGGCGATGCGGGCCCAGGCCTGGCCGGGCGAGGATCCGGAGGACATCATCCATCCGTCGGCGATCGGCCCGTTGATGGTCGAACTGGCCCGCGGCGATCTGGAGCCGCCGCTGGAGGTCAAGTTCAAGGACTGGGCGAGCGAACCGAACGTGGCGGCGCTGATCTGATCCGGTGATAGCCGATATGCCGAGGCCGCCATGTTGGAACTCGTCGTCATCAACGGGTGGCGTCGGGCCCGACCGAAACAAGGAATCTTCCATCTGATGTCGAGGGTCCGGAGAAATCCACCGTGCGCCTTATCCATGCGTCAAGCCTGTCCTGATAAAGCTCCTGTCTCCGTTGCCGTTTCGAGAGATTGGAAACTTGGGCGATCCCGTTATCTTCGTCGTAGCCGTAGTCATTGCCGCAGCGCTTGGCGTCTATGGCGAACAGTTGCGCGCGGCTCGCGCTCGCAAAAAATGGGCGGCGAGGCGCGACCAGAAGGCCGTCCACCTTCGTCCTGTTCCAAGCAAGGCGACGCCGCCTACTGATGGGGCGGAGCAGCTTCGCGCCGTCATGGCCGCTACCTTCGCCAAACGTCGCATTCTCTCCAAGTCGGAAGCCCAGGTGTTCCAGGCCGCCGAGCAAGCCATCAAGACCCAAGGCCTCGGCTGGCGCGTTATGGCCCAGGTCAGTCTCGGCGAGGTGCTCTCGTCTCCTGACGCGACAGCCTACGCCGCCATCAACAGCAAGAGGGTCGATCTTCTCGTCATCTCAAGCGGTGGAGAGCCAATCGCTGCCTTCGAATATCAAGGCAGCGGTCATTATCAGGGCTCGGCCCCCGTGCGTGACGCCGTAAAGAAGGAGGCGCTTCGTCGCGCTGGCGTTCGCTACGTCGAGATCACGCCGGAACATGACGCGACAGACATCGCGCGCGAAATCGCTCGGTTAGGCGGGACCGTGGCGCCCTCGGCGGCTTGAGCCAAAAACCCTACTTCTTCGGCAGATGCTTCTGCCCGGTCCGCACGCGGCCCGAGCGGGATACCTGACGCGCCCCACCCCTCGCGCCCTTTTGGACCGCGACGGAGGACCCGGCCTTCTTGGAGGCGCTGGCCTTCAGACCGGCGATCGGCTTGAGCCTGGTCTTGCCGGCCTTTTTCTGCTCCAGCGCCTTGCCGGGCAGGTTGGACAGCATCTCGGCGCGCTCGGCCTTCTTGATGACCTTGCGCGGCGCGGTCTTGGCGTCGCCCTTGTAGCGTTCGGGGCCCGACTTCGAGCCGCCCGGCGCATAGGGGTTCTCGCTGCCGGACTTGACCAGCAGGCGGATCGGCGTGCCGGGCAGGTCGAACGACTCGCGCAGATTATTGACCAGATAGCGTTTGTACTGTTCCGGCATGGCCTCGGCGCGGCTGGCCATCAGCACGAAGGTCGGCGGGCGGGCCTTGGTCTGAGCCATGTAT
>JBBQTX010000022.1:0-14498 GCA_038234475.1 Caulobacterales bacterium
CAGAACTGGACATCTTGTTTCGGGGGTTTTGTTGGAACGGCGCTCGCCCGGGTGCCGCCGCGGGTCGCCGCCTGCGCGGGGTATTTTATCCCGGCCGGCCGGAGGGGATTTTGGGCAGGATTTTCATTCAGACAGAACCGACTCCGAACCCCAATGTGCTGAAATTCCTGCCGGGGCGCGATGTCTCGACGGACTCGCCGCGGGAATTCCTCACCCCCGACCAGGCGACCGCGTCGCCGCTGGCCGATGCCCTGTTCCGGCTGGAGAGCGTGGCCGGCGTGTTTTACGGTGCCGACTATGTCTCGGTGACGCGCGAGGCCCAGGGTCTGGAATGGTCCCGGATGAAAGCCCCGATCCTGGCCGCCATCATGGATCATTTCGTGTCCGGCGCGCCGTTGATGCGGGACGGGGATCTGGCGACCGACGACACCGGGGGCGAAGACAGCGAGATCGTCACCGAGATCAAGGCATTGTTGGACAGTCGCGTCCGCCCCGCGGTGGCCCAGGACGGCGGCGATATCCTGTTCGACGCCTTTGACGAGGCGACGGGGGTCTTGCGCCTGCGCATGCGCGGGGCCTGCGCCGGATGCCCGTCCTCGGCCTTGACGCTGAAAGCCGGCGTCGAGCAGATGATGAAACACTATGTGCCGGAAGTAACCTCGGTCGAGCAGGTTCTTTAAGCGCGCTGCCGCTCGCCGCGCGGTCCTTTTTTGGCGCGCTACCGCTCGCCGCGCGGCGGCTCTCTGCCTGAGCGCGGCGGATGAACTCACTGAAACGATTTCGTTCTCGCCTCCGCCGACGGACGGCGCCATCATCGGGCGATGGCCCGGTTCGAGAGCGACAGCGACGCCCGGCGTCTGGGCGAAGCCCTCGCGGCGTTGCGCCGCGAGCGCGGGCTGAGCCAGGCCGACGCCGGGCGAAGGGCCGGCATGACCAGCCAGGGCTGGGGCCTGTACGAAACCGGCAAGCGGTCCGGCCTGTTCCGCCCCGACGTGCAGCGCCGGCTCACGTCGGCTTTGGGAGCCTCGACAGAGGAACTGTCGTTGCGAAGGGGATCAACCTGGACAGCCTCCACAGAGGGCTCGCCGCAGGGCATGGCAAGCGCTGGACGTGATTTTGACGCCTCTCCCCGGGCGACGACCCGGCGGTTGCAGCTTTCGAACGACGATCTGGCGCCCTGGGCCGCCTCCGGGGTGGTGTTGGAATATCAGCCGGGCCGGTGGCCGCGCCGTGACCAGGGCTGCGTCATCGAGATGGCGAACGGCGAACTCCGGGTCCGGCTCTACGACCGCGCCGATGCTGATGTCCTGGTGGTTCGTGGCGCGGGCGGCGACGAAGTCATCTCCCGGCAGGCGACCCGTTCCGTGTCAGCCGTCGTGGCGCGGCTGGAGTATTGAATGAAACGATTTGATTGCATTTATGGCGCGTTCATGAAATGTTCTGATCGGACACAGGACTTGAACGCGCATGGCCAGGACGGGCGAGAAGGACGAAGTCGACGCCTATGTCGGGGCGCGCATCGGGCTGAGGCGGTCGGCGCTGGGCATATCGCAGAGCGGTCTGGCCCTGCAGCTGGGCGTCAGCTTCCAGCAGGTGCAGAAATACGAAACGGGTCAGAACCGGATTTCGGCGTCGCGGCTACATCGGGTGGCCACGGCGCTGGCGACCTCGGTGGATACCTTCTTCCCGCCGGTCGAGACCGCCCCTTCGGGACAGGATGGCTGGGACGGATTGCGGTTCATCACCTCCACCGTGGACGGTCGGGCCATTGTGGCGGGTTTTCCGCTGATCGAGGACCGCGCGGTCCGCAAGGCGCTGGCTCGCATCGTTCAGGCCCTGGTCCGCGACGCCTGAGTCGTGAGTCCGGTGGGCCGGCATGAGGGTCCTGATCGTCGATACGGCGCTGGGCCTGTGCACCACCGGGGTCTTCGAGGTTGAGGGAGCCGGGGCGATGCCGCTGGGTCTGTGCTCCGAACCCATGGTCAAGGGTCATTCCGAGCGGTTGGCCGGTTTTGCGCGAGACGCCGTGGCGGCTTCCGGGGGTGGTTTCGACCGGATCGACCGGATCGGCGTCACCGTAGGCCCCGGGTCGTTTACCGGCCTGAGGGTGGGCATGGCCTTCGCCCAAGGCCTGGGCGCGGCGCTGGAGCGACCGGTGGTCGGGATATCGACGCTGGACGCGCTGCGCGCGACGGGAGGTGAGGCCGGGGCGGTCGCCGCTCTGATCGACGCCCGCCGGGGCCAGGTCTATGCCCGCTTCTGGATCGACGGACAGCCGACAGGTCCGGCCGGGGCGCTGTCCCTCGAGCAGGCGGCAGAAGAGGTCGCAGCGCTGGGTCGGGGCCCGCTGCTGATCGGGTCCGGAGCCCCGTTGCTGGCTCATGCCGCCCCGGCCGCAACCCTGTTGGCGCTGGACGGACCCGGGCCCGAGGCCTTGGCCAGGCTGGCCGCGGCGGCCGATCCGGCGAGCGCGCCTGCCCGACCGCTCTATCTGCGCGCACCCGACGCGACGCCCTCCACCCGGCTGCCCGGGCAGGCGCGCAGTCCCGGTGCCGGCGTGTGAGCGGGACGGCACTTCCGCATGCGACGACCGCCGGGGGTCTGGCGGCGATCCACGCCGAGGCGTTCGATGCGCCGTGGGACGCTCCGGCGTTCGAGGCCCTGCTGGGTCAGGCAGGCGTGTTCGCGGTCGCGGAGGTCGACGGCTTTGTCCTGATCCGGGTCGTGGCCGACGAAGCGGAGATACTCACCCTCGCCGTGCGCTCGTCGGCACGGGGCCGTGGTCTGGGCGCGCGTCTGGTGGGGCAGGGGGCGACGGCGGCGGCGGGGCAGGGCGCGGCGCGCCTGTTTCTGGAGGTCGCTGAAGACAATTCGGCGGCCCTCGCCCTTTATGCCCAGGCAGGCTTTGCGGACGCCGGACGACGGCCCGGCTACTATGCCCGCCCGGACGGTTCGCGACGGGATGCCCTGATTTTGGCGCTCAACCTCGGTGACCGGCTTCCCTAGCCGGGCTCACCCGCCTATCTTGTCTCCCCATGGACCGGATCGAAAAACTCTGCGCCGACCGCGGCATGCGCATGACCGAGCAGCGTCGCGTCATTGCGCGCGTGCTGTCGAGCGCCGACGACCATCCGGACGTCGAGGAGCTGTACCGCCGCGCCTCGAGTATCGACCCGCACATCTCGATCGCCACCGTCTATCGCACCGTCCGCCTGTTCGAGGAGGCCGGGGTGGTCGAGAAGCACGATTTCGGCGATGGTCGCAGCCGCTATGAAGAGGCTGGCGACGACCATCACGACCACCTGATCGACGCCAAGTCCGGCGAGGTGTTCGAGTTTTTCGATGCCGAGATCGAACGGCTGAAGACCGAGATCGCCGAGCGGCTGGGCTTCAGGCTGATCGGCCACAAGCTTGAACTTTATGGGGTTCCCATCGAGGGGGCGGAACCGTCCAGCCGCGAAGGCCTGATCTTCCGCCGCCATTCGCACACCCACGGCGACATCGGCTCCTGACGATGGTTCACCGATGACAGGGACCCTGTTGCCGCCGCAGCCGGCGGCGGGGACGGGCGCGCCCGGCAAGCGCCTGTTTATCAAGACCTATGGCTGCCAGATGAATGTCTATGACTCCGAGCGTATGGCCGATGTGCTGCGCCCGCTGGGCTATGCCACGACCGACACGGCCGAGGACGCCGACTTCGTCATCCTCAATACCTGCCACATCCGCGAGAAGGCGGCCGAGAAGGTCTATTCCGAGCTCGGAAGGCTGAGAGAATTGAAGGACACCCGGGCGAGGAATGCGACGACTGAGACGGGGACATCGAGGACTTCGATGATCATCGCCGTGGCGGGCTGTGTCGCCCAGGCCGAGGGCGAGGAGATCATGCGGCGCCAGCCTGCGGTGGACATCGTGGTCGGACCACAGGCCTATCACCAGCTGCCCGAACTGCTGACCCGCACGGCGCGGGCGCGCGGCGAGCGCATCGGGGCCGACTTCGCCCCCAACGCCAAATTCGACGCCCTGCCGTCCGCCCGAAGTGTCGACGGGCCGACCGCCTTCCTGACGGTCCAGGAGGGATGCGACAAATTCTGCACCTTCTGCGTGGTGCCCTATACACGTGGCGCGGAATGGTCGCGGCCGGTGGCGGCGGTGCTGGCCGAGGCGCGCGAGCTGGCGGCGCGGGGCGTGCGCGAGATCACCCTGCTGGGGCAGAACGTCAACGCCTACAACGGCGAAGGGGCCGACGGCGCGCCCTCGACCCTGGCCCGGCTGGCGTTCGCCCTTGCCGAAATCCCCGGTCTGGACCGGATCCGCTACACGACCAGCCACCCCAATGACATGTCCGACGACCTGATCGCCGCCCACGGCGAACTGGACGCCCTGATGCCCTATCTGCACCTGCCGGTGCAGTCGGGGTCGGACCGGATCCTGCGGCTGATGAACCGCAAGCACGGGCGCGCGACCTATTTCGACGCGATCGACCGCATCCGCGCGGTGCGCCCGGACCTGGCGCTGTCCGGCGATTTCATCGTCGGCTTCCCCGGCGAGACGGACAAGGATTTCGCGGAGACGATGGATCTGGTGCGGCGCGTCGGTTATGCCAGCGCCTTCTCCTTCATGTATTCGCCGCGTCCGGGGACCCCGGCCGCGACCATGCCGCAGGTGGCCGGGGCCATAGCCCGCTCGCGCCTCCATGCGCTGCAGGCCCTGCTGTGGGAGCAGCAGGCCGCCTTCAACGCGTCGCAGGCCGGCAAGACCCTGGACGTGCTGTTCGAGAAGAAGGGACGTCACGGGGCCCAGGCGATCGGGCGCTCTCCGTATCTTCAGTCCGTGCATGTCGAGGACGCGGATCATCTGATCGGGACGATCGTTCCGGTCGAGATCGAGCGCGGCCAGCAGAACAGTCTGGTGGGCCGCCTGATACAGAAAGCGGCGGTGCCGGTGCGGCCGGGAACCGCTGCGGGTCGAGCGACAGAGGACCAGCAGAGTGGCGCGTGAGAGCGAGTTCCTGTCCCTGGACGACAGCGCCATGCGCGCGGTCATCGGTCCCAACAGCGGACATCTGGCCCTGATCGAAGAGGCGTTCGACGTCCATATCGAAACGCCCGGCGGCGGGTTGTCGATCAAGGGGGCGGCGCGCGGGCGGGCCGACGCCAAGCGGGTGATCGGGATTCTGGCCGATCGGGTCGCCAAGGGGGCCGCCGTGGATGCGGGCGATGTGCGCGCGGCCGTGGGCGGGACGCGGACGGGTGCGTCCGGTGCCGGTCGCTCCGACAGCGGCCCGATCGCCCTGCCGATCGGACGACGCGGCGCCATCGTGCCGAAGACCGACGCCCAGACCAACTATCTGGCCGTGCTGGCGCGGTGCGAACTGTCGTTCGGCGTGGGCCCGGCCGGGACCGGCAAGACCTTTCTCGCCGCCGCCTACGGCGCCGCCCTGCTGAAGCGGCGACAGGTCGACCGGTTGGTGATCACCCGCCCTGCGGTGGAGGCGGGCGAAAAGCTGGGCTTCCTGCCCGGCGACCTGAACGAAAAGGTCGATCCCTATCTGGCGCCGATCTGGGAGGCCCTGAACGACATCCTGGGTCCCGAGGACGTCCAGCGGCGCCGCGACAAGGGCGAGATCGAGGCCGCCCCCATAGCCTTCATGCGCGGCCGGACGCTGGCCCACGCCTTCATCATCGTCGACGAGGCCCAGAATACCTCGCGTCTGCAGATGAAGATGGTGCTGACCCGACTGGGCGAGGGCGCGCGGATGGTGGTGACCGGCGACCCCTCGCAGGTCGATCTGCTGAATCCGCGCGATTCCGGGCTCAAGCATGCCCTGCGCATCCTCGAAGACGTCAAGGGCGTCGGGGTGCAGCGGTTCGAGGCCCGGGACGTGGTGCGCCACGCCATGGTCGAGCGGATCGTCCGCGCCTACGACGCCGATTCGGCCCGGGACCGGCCGGCGGCCGATCTCGAGGATCCGGACGCGTGATCGAGGTCGAGGTCGAGGACGTGGCCTGGCTCGACGCCGTGCCCGACGCTGTGGCGTTGACCGAACGGGCTGCCCTCGCGGCCTTGGGGACGGCAGCAGGGGATGTCGTGGTTCTGCTGACCGACGATGCGTCCGTGTCGGAGTTGAACGCCCGGTTCCGCAGCCGGGACGGGCCAACCAATGTGCTGTCCTTTCCCGCGCCGGAGAGCGCCGCGCCGCATCTGGGCGACCTCGTGCTGGCGCGAGGCGTCTGTGCCGCCGAGGCCGGGTCCCAGGGCAAGACTTTGGCGGACCATCTCACTCATTTGACGATTCACGGCGTCCTCCACCTGTTGGGGCGCGATCACGCCGACGACGCAGAGGCCGAGGCGATGGAGGCCGAGGAGACAACCATTCTTGCCAGCCTGGGCGTCGCGGACCCATACAGGCGCGATGACAGTTCTGACGGCGATGCTTGATCACGAAAGCCCCCGGGGGCGGTTGATCCTGCGTCTCGGCCGCATCGGTCTGGCCCTGGCGGCCGGGGCGGGCGCGGCGCTGGCGCACCCGCCGTTCGGTTTTCTGCCGGGCCTTCTCGGCTATGCCCTGCTGATGTTCCTGGCCGAGCGCTCGACCACGGTGCGCGGCGGCTTCTGGATGGGGTGGCTGGCCGGCTTCGCCTATTTTCTGACCAGCTGCTGGTGGGTGGCCGAGGCTTTTCTGGTCAATCCGGCCCAAGCCTGGATGGCCCCGTTCGCGGCCAGCCTGTTGCCGATCGGACTGGGCCTGTTCTGGGGCACGGCCACGGCCCTTTATCGGCGGTTCCTGCCGGACGGGATCAAGCGGGTGCTGTTCTTCACGGCCCTGTTCTGCCTGCTGGAATGGCTTCGCGGCCACCTGCTGACAGGGTTTCCGTGGAACCCTGCGGGGGCCAGCTGGAAGGCGGGATCGGCCATGTCGCAATTCGCGGCGGTCGGCGGTGTCTATGGCCTCAGCCTCATCACCGTGGGTGCCGCCGCGGCCTTCGGCCCCCTGCTGGGGGCCGGTCAGCGCAAGGCCCGGGTCGGGTCGGCGGTCCTCGGCGTTCTGGTCTTAGCCGGCCTGATGATCGGAGGGGCGATGCGGCTGTCCCAGACCCGGCTGGAGCTGACCGGCACTCTGGTGCGGATCGTTCAGGCGGATGTGGCCCAGGAGTCGAAATGGACCCCGGAGGCCTATCGCGGGATCGTCGACCGCTATGTCAACCTGACGGCCCGTCCCGGTGCCTCGGTACCCGACGTCATCATCTGGCCCGAAGGCGCCCTGCCGGCCTCGGCCAACGACGTTTTCGCCGCCGGCGCGCCGGAGGCGCAACGGATCCAGCGATCCCTGCTGCCGGGCCAGACCCTGGTGGTGGGATTGGGGCGCGGCGAGCCCCATCCCGACCGACCTGGCGAGGGGCGCTATTTCAACAGCCTGATGCTGGTGCGGAACGGCGGCGGTCCGGCACCCGAGGTGGTGGCGGCCTATGACAAATACCGCCTCGTCCCATTCGGCGAATTTCTGCCGGCGGGCGGACTGCTCGGGGCCCTGGGCGTCCGCAGCCTGACCCATATGCCGCTGGACTTCAGTCCCGGGCCGCGCCCGGCACCGATCGATATCCCGGGCGCGCCGAGAGCCCAGCCGCTGATCTGCTACGAAAGCCTTTATCCGGGTTTCACCAACGGCGCCGCAGGCCGGCCCGGGTGGATCGTCAACATCTCCAACGATGCCTGGTTCGGACGCACATCGGGGCCGATCCAGCATTTGAACCTGGCCAGCTACCGCGCGATCGAGACCGGCCTGCCCTTGGTCCGGTCCACCCCCACCGGCGTTTCGGCGATGATCGACCCTTGGGGCCGGGTGATCGGCGGCCAGAGGCTGGAGCCCGGTGAGAGCGGCGTCATCGATGCGCGCCTGCCCCGACCGACCGGAATCACCCTCTACGGCCGGATCGGCGATCTGATTTTCTGGCTTGCGGCGGTCGGGGGACTGGCGGTCGGGGTGCCGTGGATTCGCCTCCGACGCGGGTGGAGAACCCGTGGCGTTGGGGTGGCTGGAGCCTGATTCCCGCTCGGCGAGCGGAGCAAAACCGCCGACACAACCTTGATTGGCCAAGGTAGTCGGGTTTTTGCATTTTTTAATGACAGGCGGCAAAGCCGAGCGCATTCAAGCTTTGGGGTAAGCAACCGAAGGACGAATGGACGATGGCGAGAGGCAAGGGCGAAGACGGCCCTCATCCCGTGGACCGGCACGTGGGCCGGCGTGTGTGCGAGAAGCGACTGGCTCTCGGCTATAATCAGAGCGATCTGGGGCGGGCACTGGGGCTGACGTTTCAGCAGATCCAGAAATACGAGAAGGGTGCCAACCGCATCTCGGCGTCCAAGCTGTGGGACATCGCCCGCTTCTTCAAGGTCGATATCGGCTATTTCTTCGAAGGCCTGACCGGTGCCCAGATCGCGGGCATGGCCGAGGGCGGCGGTGCCTATGAGCACGACTTCCCGGCCACCCGCTACACGATCGAGATCAGCCGGCTGGCTCCGCAGCTGTCCAGTCGCCAGCAGAAACTGGCGCTGGAGTTGATCCGCGACATGGCCGAGCGAAGCGAGCCGGACGGGGACTAGCGACCCGTCCGCCGTTATCGCCTGGCCTATCGGGACGATGAGGCGGCACGCCCTTGGCCGAAGGATGGGGCCTGGGCCTTCTGTTCCGCCCAGTAGGCCGCGCCCTCCCTCGGCTTGAACATGGTCTTGGGCACGCCTTCGCGCGACACCACGGCGAAGGTGTTGGTCGAGGCCTGGTAGAGCAGGACATCGCCGTTCGGGCGCTCGACCCGGTCGGTGCCGGCCGGCGGTCGTTTGGTGAAGGCCTCGACCCGGGCCAGATAGTCCTCGGCCGACCGCGCGTCGAAATCCGCCCCGTTTCGCGCGAACAGGCGCTCGATCTTGGCGTCAACCGTCTCGCGGCGGTTGGCGGTCAGCGCCGGCCGCACAGTTGCCTGGGCGGTATCGGGGGCGCCGGTCGATGCGCCGGGCGCGTCGGTCAGGGCGACATCCGATCCGGCGGCCGGTCGCTCGCGCGTCTGGACGGCGGTATCGCCGTTGCCGCAGGCGGCGAGGCCCAACAGTCCCAGCGTCACGACGAGGCCTCGAAGGCCGATAGCTCGCTTGGCGGTCATAATCCCTCCCATGGTTGAAATGCGCGCCGGGCATCATAACCACAGGTCGTGTGTTCGTGCAATGTTCCGGATCGGATGTACGACACGCGACGGCCTCGGTCCGCGTGCAGATTGATGCCGGACCCATTTTTTGGATTCAGCGCGATTCGACCTGAAGCAAAAATGGTCTAGATCAGCGGCATGACTACAGCCTCGCTGACCGGACGCCGGGTTCTGCTGATCGTCGGCGGGGGCATCGCCGCCTACAAGGCGTTGGAGCTCGTGCGTCTGCTGAAGAAGGCCGGCACCGAGGTGATGACGGTGCTCACCGCCGGAGGGGCGGAGTTCGTCACCCCGCTTTCGCTGGCGGCGCTCAGCGGGAATCCGGTCCGTCAGTCGCTGTTCATGCCCGACGACGAGACGACCATGGGCCATATCGAACTGTCGCGCTGGGCCGATCTGGTGGTGGTGGCTCCGGCGACGGCAGGACTGATCGCCAAGGCGGCCAACGGTCTGGCCGACGACCTCGCCTCGACCACCCTGCTGGCCACCGACAAAAGGGTGCTGCTGGCCCCGGCGATGAACGTCCGGATGTGGCGGCACCCGGCGGTACAGGCAAATATGGAACGGCTCACGGGTTTCGACGGCTTCCACGGCGTGGCTGTGGTCGGCCCCGATGAGGGCGAAATGGCCTGCGGCGAGTTCGGTCCGGGCCGGATGGCCGAACCGGCGGCGATTCTTACGGCGATCGAGGGCTTGCTGGACGGGCCGGACGGTCGTCCGCTGGCGGGACGTCGGGCGGTGGTGACCGCCGGGCCTACGTTCGAGCCGATCGACCCCGTGCGTGGCCTGACCAACCGGTCCAGCGGCAAGCAGGGCTATGCGATCGCCGGGGCGCTGTCGGAGATGGGGGCCCATGTGACGCTGGTGTCGGGTCCGGTGGCACTGGCGTGCCCCGCAGGGGTGCACCGGATCCAGATCGAGACGGCGCGCGAGATGCAGGCGGCGGTGCGTGCGGCGCTGCCTGCCGATATCGCCGTGATGAGCGCCGCAGTCGCGGACTGGCGCGTCGACGGCGTCGCGTCGGGCAAGATCAAAAAGGCCCCCGGCGGTCCGCCGTCGCTGGCGCTGATCGAAAACCCGGACATTCTGGCGGCTCTCTCTGCGGCCGGACCCGACCGCCCGGCGCTGGTCGTGGGCTTCGCGGCCGAAACCGCCGATCTGGAAGCCAACGCCCTGGCCAAACTGTCGAGGAAGGGCTGCGACTGGATCGTCGGCAATGACGTGTCCGACGACGTGTTCGGCTCCGACGGCAATACCGTGACCCTGTTCAGCCGCGACGGCGCCGCCGAGCGCTGGCCGCGCCAGTCCAAGGCCGATGTGGCGCACAAGCTCGCCGTCCGGATCGCCGATCATTTCAAAGCCTGAAAGCCTGAAAGCCTGACCGCATGACCATCGTCCGCGTCGAACGCCTGCCCCATGCCGATGGATTGCCGCTACCGGCCTATGAGACGTCGGGATCGGCCGGCATGGACCTGAGGGCTGCGGTGGCGGAGGACGCACCGGTAACGCTGGCCCCCGGTGCGCGGGCGCTGGTGCCGACCGGGCTGAAGATCGCGCTCGAGCCGGGGCATGAGGCCCAGATCCGGCCCCGCTCGGGTCTGGCGCTGAAGCACGGCCTCACCTGTCTGAACACGCCGGGCACGATCGACAGCGACTATCGCGGGGAGGTGGGCGTCATCCTCGTCAATCTGGGACAGGCGCCGTTCGTCATCCGGCGGGGCGAGCGCATCGCCCAGCTTGTCGTCGCAAGACACGAGCAGGCGGCGATGGTGGAGGTCGAGGCGCTCGACGAGACCGCGCGCGGCGCGGGTGGCTTCGGCTCGACCGGACGTTAAACGGAGCCATTTGCCGCGACCGGCGTTAACCCTGCCGGCGGCCAAGCTCGGCCGTACCAAGGAGGTCGGCGTATGGAGTCCCTGTTCGATTCGATCAGTGCGTTTCTGAACGGCGTGTTTGGCCTCGCCCAAGGGGGGTTCGACACCGTCAATCAGGTCACCGGCCTGATCATCGCGGTGATCGCGACCTTCATGATGCCGGCCTGGAACCGGCTGTGGGCCACCTCGCTCGGGGCGGCCTTCGTCTTCGTCCTGGTCGGCGTGTTGCGCCCCTTGCTGGACGGCGGCGCCATCGTGTTGCCGCCGCTGCTGACGGTTGCCTTCTGGATGACGGTGCTGGCGCTGTTCCTCGGCTTCGCCGTGGTGATCGCCGCGATGTTCCTGATCAAGTCGCTGTTCACCGGCGGCGGGCACGGTCGGCGTCGGCACGCTCACTGAAGTCGGGACGTGATCTTGGCGCTCGGGCAGCGAGCGCCCGCGTCATGAGCGATGGCACTCCAGCCAGGCGTGAGCCTGGCCGGGATCAGGCCTGTCGGAAGCCCAGCACGTCCTGCATGTCGTAGAGGCCGGACGGGCGATTGCGGACCCAGGCGGCGGCGACCACGGCGCCGCGGGCGAACAGCGAGCGGTCGATGGCGGCGTGGCTCAGCGTCAGGGTCTCGTCCTCGGACGCGAACAGGACGGCGTGCTCGCCGATGACGCCGCCGGCCCGCAGGGACGCGAAGCCGATCCGGCCCGGCGGGCGTTCGCCCGTCACCCCGTCCCACGGTGCCGAGCGGACGTCGGCCAGATCCTCGCCCCGACCGCTGGCGGCGGCCTCGCCCAGCATCAGGGCGGTGCCGGAAGGGGCGTCGACCTTGCGCCGGTGATGGGTTTCCAGAACCTCTATGTCCCAGTCGCGGGCGTCCAGCCTCTGGGCGGCGTGTTCCACGAGACCAACAAGAATGTTGACGCCCAGCGAGAAATTGCCGCTGCGGACGATGGCGATCCGTTCGGACGCCCGCAGTATGGCCGCGTCCTGATCCGGGGTCAGGCCGGTCGAACCGATCACCAGCGCCGGCCCGCCCCGTTCGGCGCATGCCAGGGCCAGTTCCACGGAGGCGTCCGGGGTCGAGAAATCGATCACCACGTCGCACAGGCTGAGGTCGGGGATTTCGCCCCGGTCGAACCGGGTGGCCACGACCACATCCTCGCGCGCATCCAGTATTGTCGAGACCGCGCGGCCCATCCGGCCCCGGGCGCCCGAGATGCCGGCGTGAAAGATGGCGCTCACTGAGCCGTTTCTTTCGAGCCCGGCTCGGTACCGACGATGTCGGCCCAGAAGCGCTTGGCCTTGCCGGCGAAGGAGGAGTTGCGGGGCGTCTGGGTGTCGCCGAGCGACGCGGCCAGTTCTTCCAGCAGTTCCTTTTGGCGGGGCGTCAGGTCCGTCGGGGTCTCGACGAACAGTTCAACCACCAGATCCCCGCGCAGGCGACCGTTCAGATGGGGCATGCCCTTGCCCTTGATACGCACCGTCTTGCCGGTCTGCGATCCTGCGGGGACCGTCACCGGGGCCTTGCAGCGGCCGTCACAGGCTTCGGACACCAGACAGGGCGCGTCGACCTCGCCGCCGAGGGCTGCGGTGGGCATGGAGACCGGTACCGTGACCAGCAGGTCGAGGTTGTCGCGCTCGAACAGTTCGTGCGGCGTCACGGAAAGGAAGACATACAGGTCACCGCGCGGACCGCCGCGCTGGCCGGCGTCGCCTTCGCCGGACAGGCGGATACGCGAACCATCGTCGACCCCGGCGGGGACCTTGAGCTGGAGCTTGCGGTTCTTGCGCACCTGGCCGTGGCCATGACAGCCGGCGCAGGGCTCGGCGATCATCTGGCCGTGGCCACCGCAGCGCGGGCAGGTGCGCTCGACCTGGAAGAAGCCGTTGGCGGACCGAACCCGGCCCGCGCCCTGGCAGGTGGTGCAGGCGGCAGGCTTTGTGCCCGGCCTCGCACCGGTGCCTTCGCAGGTGTCGCAGGTGGCGCTGGTCGGGACGGCGATCTCGACGTCGGCGCCGCGATAGGCCTGTTCCAGCGTGATCTCGAGGTCGTAGCGCAGGTCGGAACCCCGGCGCGGTCCATGCTGGCGCGCCCCGCCGGCGCGGCCACCGAAGACGTCGCCGAACGCATCCCCGAAGACCTGCGAGAAGATGTCGTTGACGTCGGTAAAGCCCTGGCCCTGACCGCCAAACCCGCCTTGGCCGCCGTTGACGCCTGCGTGGCCGAACCGGTCGTAGGCGGCCCGTTTCTGGTCGTCGGACAGGACCGAATAGGCCTCCGAGATTTCCTTGAAGCGGGCCATGGAGTCCTCGCACCCACCATTGCGGTCAGGGTGGTGCTGCATGGCCAGCTTGCGATAGGCCGCCTTCAGCCCGGCGGCGTCGATCGTCCGCTCGACCGCGAGGATCTCGTAATAGTCACGCGTCGCCATCCGGCGTTCGTCCTCCTATACCCCAACCGCGCCGTCCGGGCCTCTGACGGGCCGCTGAACCGACGCGGTGACCGGGCTGACATGGGCACCCGATCGTTTGATGCAAGTTTCGTGAAACGGCCCCACCCGTCGACCGACGAGCAGGGCCATGGGGAAAGCGCGGGCCCTTTGGCCTAGGCGCTCTTCTTTTCTTCGTCGTCGCCCGAGACTTCCTCGAACTCGGCATCGACCACGCCGTCGTCGGCGGGCGCGTCGGCGGCGGCCCCATCGCCCTGCTGCGAGGCATACATGGCCTCCCCCAGCTTCATCGAGGCCTGGACCAGGGTGTTGGTCTTCGTCCGGATGTCCTCGGGATCGGTGCCTTCCTTGGCCGTCTTGAGATCGGCCAAGGCGGTTTCGATCGCGGTCTTCTCTTCGGCCCCGACCTTGTCTCCGTGTTCGGCCATGGCTTTTTCGGTCGAGTGGATCAGGCTGTCGGCGGCGTTGACCGCCTCGACCATTTCCTTGCGGGCCTTGTCGGCGGCCGCGTTGGCCTCGGCTTCCTTGACCATCTTGTCGATGTCGGCGTCCGACAGGCCGCCGTTGGCCTGGATACGAATCGACTGTTCCTTGTTGGTCGCCTTGTCCTTGGCGGTGACGTGGACGATGCCGTTGGCGTCGATGTCGAAGGCGACCTCGATCTGGGGCATACCACGCGGCGAGGGCGGAATGCCCATCAGGTCGAACTGGCCCAGCACCTTGTTGTCGGACGCCATCGGCCGCTCGCCCTGGAACACCCGGATGGTCACGGCCGACTGGTTGTCGTCGGCGGTCGAGAAGACCTGGCTCTTCTTGGTCGGGATGGTGGTGTTGCGTTCGATCAGCGGAGTGAAGACGCCGCCCAAGGTCTCGATGCCCAGGGTCAGCGGCGTCACGTCCAGCAGCAGCACGTCCTTGACGTCGCCTTGCAGCACGCCGGCCTGAACGGCGGCACCCAGCGCCACGACTTCATCGGGGTTGACCC
>JBBQTX010000023.1:0-14458 GCA_038234475.1 Caulobacterales bacterium
GCCACCGGCGCCGGGCTGGCGAGCTCCAGATAGGGGACGACGCCGGTCATGACGGCGGCAACGGCCATATAGATCAGGGTGCAGACGACAAGGGCCCCCAGAATGCCGACCGGAACGTCCTTGGACGGGTTCTTGGCTTCGGCCGCAGCGGTCGAGACCGCTTCGAATCCGACATAGGCGAAGAAGATGATCGCCGCCCCGCGAAGGATGCCGGAGGCCCCGTACTCCCCGAACTTGTTGGTCGTGTTCTCGGGGATGAAGGGCGTCCAGTTATCCGGGTTGATATACTGGATTCCCACCGCAATGAAGGTCAGCAGGACCACGATCTTGATCACGACGATGACGTTGTTGATCGAGGCCGACTCGCTGACGCCGAGGACCAGCAGGCTGCAAACGGCAGCGATGCCGATGGCGGCGACCAGGTTGAAGGTGCCGGTCAAGGGGAAGCTGCTGACGCCGTTGGTGGTGACGGCCTGGACCAGCGGGGTCGCCCAGGACGGGCCTTCGCCGCCGGCGTACTGGATCATCGGGAACAGGCCGTCGGCCACGCCGAAATCGTGCAGGATCGAGACGACATAGCCCGACCAGCCGACCGCGACGGTCGAGGCGGCGACGCCGTACTCGAGCACCAGCAGCCAGCCCATGATCCAGGCGAACACCTCGCCGAGCGTGCCATAGGCATAGGTATAGGCCGAACCGGACACCGGCATGGTCGAGGCCAGTTCGGCGTAGCAGAGGCCTGCGAGACCGCAGGCGATGCCCGCGACCACAAAGCTGAGCATGATCGCCGGACCCGCGTGCGCCGCAGCGACCTGGCCGGTCAGAACGAAGATGCCGGCGCCGATGATGGCGCCGATGCCGAGAGACATCAGATTGATGGGGCCGAGCGTGCGCTTCAGCTCGCTCTTGGCCGCTTCCTTCTGGATCTGGGCTACGGATTTCTTGATCAGGAGCCGGTGCCCTGACGGTCGACCTGTAACGGCCATTGGTATCTCGTCCAACCGTGCGCCCCTCCCCTGAGTCGGCCGTCCACGACGCCGGGACCCTAGGCGCGTCCGTTGTGCTGTCAACGGACCAAAAGTCCGGAAGTCTCAATCCGTTGGCTTTCCCCTGCGGACCCTGAAGGATAGACCGAAAGCATGCTGCCGATCCACGCCGTTCTGGAACCGTTGAAAGCCGCTCTGGCCACCAGCAGGGCGGTGGTGCTCGCCGCGCCGCCCGGGGCCGGCAAGACCACCGTCGTGCCGCTGGCGCTGCTGGACGAGGCCTGGCTGGAGGGAGGCAAGGTGCTGGTGCTTGAGCCGCGACGGCTGGCGGCGCGGGCGGCGGCGGAGCGAATGGCGGCCATGCTCTGCGAACGGACCGGCGAAACCGTCGGCTATCGCACGCGGCTGCAAAGCCGCATCGGGCCGACCACCCGGATCGAGGTCATCACCGAAGGCGTGTTTACGCGGATGATCCTCGACGATCCCGGACTGGAAGGCGTCGGAGCCGTGCTGTTCGACGAGTTCCACGAGCGGTCGATGGACGCCGACCTGGGCCTGGCCCTGGCAAACGAGACGCAAGCTCTGCTGCGCGAGGACCTGCGGCTGCTGGTGATGTCGGCGACGCTGGATATCGCGGGGGTGTCCAGACTGTTGGGCGACGCCCCGGTGATCGAGGCCCAGGGGCGGTTGTTTCCGGTCCAGACCCGCTACCTCGGGCGCAATGCCGTCGAGCGGATCGAGGACGCCATGACGCGGGCGATCCTGTTGGCGCTGGGCGAGGAGGGCGGCTCGGTGCTGGCCTTTCTGCCGGGGCAGGGCGAGATCCATCGGGTCGCCCAGAGGCTGGCCGAGCGGTTGCGGGACCCGTTGGTCGATGTGGCTCCGCTGTATGGCGCGCTTGACAGGCACGCGCAGGACCGGGCCATCGCGGCGGCAGCGCCCGGCCGGCGCAAGGTCGTGCTGGCGACCTCCGTGGCCGAGACCAGCCTGACCATCGAGGGGGTGCGGGTGGTGATCGACGGCGGGCTGTCGCGCGTGCCCCGGTTCGAGCCCTCAAGCGGCCTCACCCGGCTGGCGACGGTCCGCGTAAGCCGCTCTTCGGCGGAACAGCGTCGGGGCCGGGCGGGGCGGACCGAAGCGGGGGTCTGTTACCGGCTGTGGGATGAAGAGGCGACCCGGGGGCTAGTTCCGCACCAGCGGCCCGAAATCCTCGAGGCGGACCTGACGGGGTTCGCGCTGGACCTGGCGCGATGGGGGGCTCGGTCGGCGGACGGGCTGGCGTTGCTGGACCCACCGCCCGCCGGAGCCTTGGCCGAGGCCCGCAAGGTGCTCGAGCGGCTCCGCGCGCTCGACGAGACAGGCGGGCTGACCGACCACGGTCGACGGTTGACCCGGATTCCACTGCCGCCACGCCTCGCGCACATGGTGGCGGTGGCCAGTGATGCAGGGGATGCGGCGCTGGGTGCCCGAATGGCCGCAGTACTGAGCGAACCCGGACTGGGCGGAAGCGACGTCGATCTGCGGGAGCGCTTGCGCGGACTGGATCGCGACCGGTCGCCAAGGGCCGGCGACGCTCTGAAGCTGGCAGAGCGGTGGGCGCGGGCGGCCGGGGGAGGCCGGGTGACCGGCGAACGGGGCGAAGTCGACCCGGGCGTCCTGCTGGCCGAGGCCTTTCCCGAGCGGGTCGCCCGGGCGCGGGGCAGGCCGGGCGAGGTGTTGCTGGCCTCGGGGCGGGGCGCTTTCCTGGCCCCGACGGACGCGCTGGCGCGGGAGGCCTGGCTGGCAGTGGCCGAACTGGGCGGCGGGGAGGCCCGCGATCGCATCCGGCTGGCGGTTCCGGTCGATCCGGGGGCGCTGGAGCACCGCATCTCGATTGAGGACCGGCTGACCCGCGAGCCGTCGGGGCGAATGGTGGTGCGGCGCATCCGCCGGATCGGGGCGATCGTGGTGGACGAGCGGATCACGGGGGTGCCGGACCGGGCGGCCGTCACAGCGGCGCTGAAGGCCGAAATCGAGGTGGTCGGTCTCGCGGGGCTGAAATGGGGCGAACGCGCGGTGGGCCTGCGTGCCCGGCTGGCATTCCTGGGCGAGATAGAGACTGGCTGGCCCGATGT
Organism: Caulobacterales bacterium; assembly: GCA_038234475.1. Taxonomy (GTDB): domain Bacteria; phylum Pseudomonadota; class Alphaproteobacteria; order Caulobacterales; family Caulobacteraceae; genus Brevundimonas. The sequence goes on from JBBQTX010000023.1 coordinate 3,101, forward strand.
GACGGACGCAGGCCTGCGGGCGCAGCGCGAGATCTGGTTGTGGCCCCTGCTCGACGCGGTCCAGTCGCTGGAGGCCGTCGCCGACGCCGCGCTGGAGACCAGCCTGCGATCGCTGGTCCCGTGGGACCGGCAGCAGGCGTTCGATGAACTCGCTCCGGCCCGGCTGCAGACGCCGCTGGGATCGGCCACGATCGACTATGCCGCGGACGGCGGCCCACGGGTGGATATCCGGGTGCAGGAACTGTTCGGCGTGACGACGCATCCAGCCGTGGCCGGAGGACGCGTGCCGCTGACGCTCGCCCTGTTGTCACCGGCGCGGCGGCCGGTTCAGTTGACGAAGGATCTGCCTGGATTCTGGGCTGGCAGTTGGGCGGCGGTGCGGGCCGAGATGCGCGGCCGCTATCCCCGCCACCCCTGGCCGGAGGACCCGACCCAGGCCGAGGCCACCACGCGCGTGAAACCGCGGGGCACCTGACGCCTCAGGCCGCGCCGTTCAGCAGGCGGCCGTAACTGTCGACCAGGCTGGAATAGGTCGGCACGAACATCACCACGGCACCCCCGCCGTCGGCCACGGGGGCCTTGATCTCGAAATGCAGGTGGATGGTGGTCGCGTTTCCGCCGAAGTCGGCGGAGACCTTGCCCAGACGCTGGCCGCGCTCGACATTGCGCGAGGCCGGGTTCGGGAACAGGGCGTTCACGCCCGCCATGTCCAGATGCAGATAGCGGTAGATGCGGCCGGAATCGCCCAGCAGGGTGATGGTGTAGCTGCCGATCGCGGTGATCCTTCCGCTTTCGGCCGCGACGGCCCAATGGACCTTCTTCTCGCAGGTGGCCGGGCGGATGTCCTGACCTTGGTGGCCCTTGCCGGTGGGGCATTTGCCGTTGGTCCAGGACCGGGTTTCGCAGAAATTGTCGCGCCATGGGTAGGCGTAGTTGCGCGCATCGCACTGGCCGCCGGGCCCGGGCGCCGCGAAGCCGCCATAGCCGTAGACCTGGGAGTTGGCATAGGCCGGACCGGCTTCCATCGGGAAGCGCATGCCCGCCGCCCACAGGGTCGGGTCGGTCGCGCCAGAGCCCGATCCGGGCGGCAGGGCCCCGCCCGGATCGTGCGGCCAGGTGACCGGTTCGGGGGCCGGCGGTCCCTCGGGCTCGGCCGGGGCGACCGGATCGCCCGGGGCCGGAGCCGGACCATCGGCCTTCTTGCCCGGGTCCTGGCCACAACCGCTGGGCGAACAAGCGGTCAGCAACAGCAGGGCGGTGAGGACCAGACGTCTCACGACGCGCCTCCGCCGATCAGTTGCAAGGTCGAGGCGAAGGCGATCGCGTCGGGCTGGGTGCAGCCGGGCACACCCGGTCCCGAGCACATGAAGGTGACGTTGTAGGCGGCGCCGAAGCGGCTGAAGGTGATGTCGATGCCATACTCGGTGCGCTGGGTCCGCTCTTTGGTCAGGCCACTCGGCGGCCGGGTCTGGGCGGCGGCCCCCGCCACGGCTCGGGCGCGGGCCGCGGCGACGTTCGCGGGCCGTGTGGCCGGAACCTGACGGGCAGTGGTCGGAGGTGCGGCACCGGGAGCCTGCTGCGCCAGGCCCGGCACGGGCAGGGCGGCCGGGCCCGCTGTCAGGCCGGGCCGGCGTCCGGGCGTGCCCTGTGGTGCGGGGCGGGCGGTCGGCGACTGGAAGGCCTTCGTCGTTCCGTAGATTTCGATGATCTGGTCGCCGCGCTGGACCACCATCATATAGTGGCGGTCGCCGGTGTAGATGCGTGCGGTGCGCAGCAGGGCCGGATCGGCCGGGCCCAGAACCGGCACGGAGGACGCCTCGGCGGCTTGCAGTACGGCGGCGGTCGCGGGGTCCTGACCCAACACCCCACGCAGGCGCGCGGCGAGGGGATCCTGCCGCGCCTGCCCAAGGGCGGCACTATCGGTCCGGGACCGCGGCAGGTCGACCTGGGTAGCCGCGACGGGCGACGACGGTTGCGGCTGAGAGGTGGCGAATCCCGCCACCGCGGCCACCGTCGCGGCGACCACGACCATGCCCAAAGGTTTATGGCTCATCATTGACCCTCCCGCCGGAAACCATATCCGCGATATATGACAGATGCCAGAGGGTGCGTTGCCCAACCCGCTCTGCACCGCTTGCCTTTTCCACCCATCCCGCCTAAAAGCCGCCCGCACTTCGCACGCGGGCGTGGCGTGGTTGGGGGAGACATCCCCGATCGCTCCGTTCCGAGGGTCCAGCTTTCCGACGGAGTGGCTGGTCCTTTTCATCGCCCGCGCAACGTCTATCGGAAAAAGGACACGACCCTTCATGGCTCTGCCAGAATTCTCCATGCGTTCGCTGCTCGAAGCCGGCGCGCATTTTGGCCACCAGACGCACCGGTGGAACCCGAAGATGGAGCGCTACATCTTCGGATCGCGCTCGAACATCCACATCATCGACCTGTCGCAGTCGATCCCGCTGCTGCATCAGGCGCTGGTCGCCGTGCGCGACGTGGCCGCCAAGGGTGGCCGCGTGCTGTTCGTCGGCACTAAGCGTCAGGCCTCCGATCCGGTGGCCGAGGCCGCCAAACGCTGCGCCCAATACTATGTGAACCACCGCTGGCTGGGCGGCACCCTGACCAACTGGCGCACAGTGTCGGGCTCGATCGCCCGCCTGCGCGAGCTGGAAGGCATCCTCGAGAACGGTGGCGAAGGCCGCGTCAAGAAGGAACTGGTCAACCTGGGCCGCGAGAAGGACAAGCTGGAGCTGTCGCTCGGCGGCATCCGGGACATGGGCTCGATCCCCGACATCATGTTCGTGATCGACACCAACAAGGAAGCCATCGCCATCCTTGAGGCCCGCAAGCTGAACATCCCGGTCATCGCCATTCTCGACACCAATTGCGACCCCGACGGCATCACCTATCCGATCCCCGGCAACGACGACGCCGCCCGCGCCATCCAGACCTATTGCGACCTGATCGCCGACGCCGTTCTCGACGGCCTCGCTGCCGGCCAGTCGGCTTCGGGCGTCGATCTGGGAGCCGCGATCAACCCCGAGGAGCCGATGCTGCGCGAAACCCGGGCCCCCAAGGCCAAGGTTGAAGTCGTCGCCCCCGCAGGCACGGAGGCGGTCGCCGAGGAAATGATCGCCGCCGCTGAACCGGTGGCAGAAGCGCCGACCGTCGAAGCTGTCGCGGAAGAGCCGGCGGTGGCCGACAAAGCCGCCCAAACCGCGACCTCGGACGCCAACGACGCCGTCGAAACCGAGGAAGCCGCGGTCTAACCCTCAATCCGCTCATCCCGGCGAAAGCCGGGACCCAGTGCTTTCGTGAGGCTGCCTGCGTCGGATCATCTGGCGTGCGAACGCGGTCTCATCGATCGCCCAAAGGACTGGGTCCCGGCTTTCGCCGGGATGAGCGGAGTTCAGGGGCCGGGTTCGCCGGCCACCGCCAAACTGACACACCGCCGGGCTAACCCCCGGCTATTCCCGTATACGAAGAGATTCCAGGAGCTAAGACCATGGCCGAGATCACAGCCGCCCTCGTGATGGACCTGCGCGCCAAGTCCGGCGTCGGCATGATGGACTGCAAAAAAGCTTTGCTGGCGACCGACGGCGACATCGCCGCCGCGATCGACTGGCTGCGCGCCAAGGGCCTGTCAAAGGCCGCCACCAAGACCGACCGCGTTGCGGCCGAAGGCCTGGTCGCCGTCGCCTCAAGGGAAGTCGGAGCCGGCGAGATCGGTGCCGCCATCGAGTTCAACTCGGAAACGGACTTCGTGGCCCGCAACGAGCTGTTCCAGAACGCCGCGGCATCGTTCGCCCAACTGGGACTGGAGCATGCCACGCTTGAAGGCCTGCACGGGGCCGAGCTGGAAGCCGGCGGCACGGTCCAGGACCAGGTCACGCAGATGATCGCCACCATCGGCGAGAACATGCAGCTACGCCGCGCCGCCCGCCTGTCGGTCGACGAGGGCGTGGTCGCCTCCTACGTCCACAACGCAGTATCCCCGGGCCTCGGCCGCATCGGCGTGCTCGTCGCCCTGCATGGCGGCGGCGACAAGGTGCTCTTGCGCGAATTGGGCCGCAAGATCGCCATGCACGTGGCCGCTACGGCCCCGCTGTCGCTGAACACCGACGATCTGGACCCCGCCGCCATCGAGAAGGAACGTCAGGTCCTGACCGAAAAGGCCAAGGAGGAAGGCAAGCCGGAAGCCATGATCGCCAAGATCGTGGAAGGCCAGATCAACAAGTTCCAGAAGGAAGTCGTGCTGATCAAACAGCCGTTCGTGATGAACCCCGACGTGACCATCGAACAGCTGGTCGCCGACACGGGCAAGGAACTGGGTGCCCCGGGCCTGCACCTGGCCGGCTTCGTCCGCCTGGCGCTGGGCGAGGGCGTCGAAAAGGTCGAGGGTCCGGACTTCGCCACGGAAGTCGCGCAGATGACGGCTGGCCTGTAGGGCCGTTTCTGCCTGCGCCTGCGGGCGGGGGATGACGACATGAGAGGGCCGGCGGTCGCAGTCGCCGGCCCTTTTTCGTTCGGCGTCAATCCATTGGAGCCCGAGAGGCACGACTGTTGACGCTGATGCGTGACAGGTGTAGCGTCATAACGACACTGATGCGGACTGAACATGTCAAAGAGCCCGGCGAACCCCAGCGACAGTGAGGTGGAAATCCTCAAATGCTTCTGGCGCGACGGCGATCTGTCGGCGCGGGAAGTCCAGGACCGCGTCATGGCACACCTCGGCTGGACCCCATCAACGACCCGGACCGTGCTCGAAAGAATGCGGGCGAAGGGAATGCTGGCCCGCCGGGATGTGCACGGGATCGCGGTCTACTCTCACGTCCATCCAAAGGTCCAGGTTCTGAGTGGGCTGATGCGCCGGCTCTCAGCCCTGCTGGAGATGGACGGCTCATTGCCCGTAGCCGCCTTCTCCGGGAGCCATATTCTCGACGCCGACGACATCGCCGAGCTCGATACGTTCCTGAACAAGGCCGACGAGCTGGAGGACCGGGGGTGACCACTGCAGAACTTTTGGCCCTGTCGCTCGGGCTCTCATTGGCTACGGCCGCGCTCGGTCTGGGCATCATGACTGTGCTGGAGCGCCAGGCTGGCGATCCTGTCCTTCGTGAGAAGGCCTGGGCCGCAGCCCTGTACATACCAGCGCTCCCGCCACTGTTCGTCGGCCTGCTGGTGCTGGGGCCGGCTCCGGTCCTAACGGGCACCGCCTCGTCGATCCAAGCGGCGACGGTCTCGTTTCCGACGGGGATCGAAGCCGACGCAGCCTCCGGCTTCCTGACCGGTACCCTTGGCGACACGGCGGCCATCGTCGTGCTGATCCTCGCGACGGTCTTGACCGTCGTGAGGGCCGCTACCTTGGCCGTAAGGGCCCTGCGTCTCCGCCGGTTGCTTCGTGCGACCGCCCCCGCGACCCCGCCTCTGCGACAGATGTTGGAAAAGGCGGCCCGCCGAATTGGCGCACCGGTGCCGGTGATCAGAGTCAGCCACTCGGGATCGGATGTCATGCTGGCCGGCCTGCTGAACCCGGTGCTGGTATTGCCCGCGGCCTTGGCGAACGCGCACGAATGTCCCGGGACACGAGCGGTCTGCACGCACGAACTCGCCCATCTCAAGCGCGCCGATCATCGCCAGCTCTGGGCAGAGGAAGCTCTCCTGACCGTCATGGCGATCAATCCGCTACTGATGAGCATCCGCAGCCGCCGCGCGGCGGCTCGTGAAGAAGCGTGTGACGCCTTGGCGCTGGCCGGCACCAAGGCGGCCACGCGGCGCCTCTACGCGCGCGCCCTGATCGAGGCGCTCAAGAATTCGATGCCTCGGAATGACGCTCCCGCCATGACCTTCACCAGTGAGAAAAGGAAATTCGCCATGCTTCGACTGAAAGCCATCCTTGCTCCGGCGAGCCCCGCCGGACCGCGCATGCGCCAAGTCGCCGTCTGTCTGGGTGGCCTCTTCGCCGGCATAGCCTGCACGGGCTCCATCGCCATCGCCGCCCAGCGGGAGCCAGTCATTGTCGCGACCCCATACGCCGCCGCCGACCGTACTCCGGACGTTGAAGCCGCCGCCCGGCCGCTGATCTTCACCGCCCCCGCAAAGCGCGCCGCCATCGCTGAAGATATCCTGAGCGACGCCGTCGTCGCCCCGGTGCCGGTCACGGCCCCCGAACAGACGCCGCCAACGAACGCCGGGGAGGATGCGAACCTTCCCTCCACGATCCGCAACCCCACATGGGTCCAACTCCCGATGCCGACGTTTCCTGCGGAAGCTATCGCCCAAGGTGTGACCGAAGCGAGCGTCACCCTTACCTGCCGGGCAGAGTCAGATGGTCGGCTTTCTGGATGTTCGGCCACCAGCGAGGACCCCGTCGGTCAAGGTTTCGGGGTGGCTGCTATCGCGGCCGCGCAGGATGCGCGTATCTCGCCTGGCATGATCGCCGGCGCCGCTCCCGGGGCCAGTGTGACGTTCAACATGCGGTTCCGGTTAGGCTGACTCGGCCTAGTTTTGCGGGTATTGGCCACGGCCACTCGCGGGTATGCAACTCTTCCGTCCGGGTCGGCGTGGTTCGGGGCTGACGCCGAGGCCGAACCGCGACGAACCGTCAGCCTTCTCCGTGGCACCGACACGGGCTAAGGCAACGGGATGATCGGTCGTCTGAACCACGTCGGCGTCGCCACACCGTCCATCGAGGCCAGTGTCGCCCTGTACCGCGACGTACTGGGGGCCACGAAAGCGCATGAACCGTTCGACCTGCCGGCCCAGGGTGTGCGGGTCTGTTTCATCGACCTGCCCAATGCCCAGATCGAACTGATCGAACCGCTGGGCGACGACAGCCCCATCCACGGTTTCCTCGCCAAAAACCCCAAAGGCGGCCAGCACCACGTCTGTTTCGAGGTGGTCGACATCCTTGTCGCGCGTGACGCTCTCCGGGCGAAAGGCGCGACCATCCTCGGGACCGGCGAGCCTCGCATCGGGGCCCATGGTACACCGATCCTCTTCGTCCACCCGAAGGATATGGGCGGGGTGCTGGTGGAACTTATGGAAACGCCCAGAGACGGAGCCCGCTGATGCCCATCGGCATTCTGACCATGTTCGCCATCTATATCGTCTGCTGGTGGACGGTGCTGTTCGCGGTGCTGCCGCTGGGCACTTCACGGGAAGTCCACGAGCCGCCGACCGACGGGGCTCAGTGGGGCGCGCCGGACAAGCCTGACCTGAAACGCAAATTCATCACCACGACGTGGGTCGCCGGTCTGTTGTGGGCGTTGGTCATGGGCCTGGTCTACATCGGCTGGATGCCGCTGCCCGACCTCGCACCGCCGGTCTGAATCGACCTTTGGCGCAGGATTTGAGCGGCGGCCTAGCTTTCGCCCCGGTCCCCCGGCTATGGCTCGCTTTCCCTGCCGACTTCCGAGAAGCAACCGATGCGCCTGTCGCGCTATTTCCTGCCCACCCTGAAAGAGGCGCCGTCCGACGCCACCATCGTCTCGCACCAGTTGATGCTGCGCGCGGGTCTGATCAAGCAGGAGGCCGCCGGCATCTACGCCTGGCTGCCGCTGGGCCTGCGGGTGCTGAACCGGATCGAGCAGATCGTGCGCGAGGAGCAGGAGCGGGCCGGGGCCATCGAGCTGCTGATGCCCACCCTGCAACTGGCCGACCTGTGGCGCGAATCGGGCCGCTACGATGCCTATGGCCCGGAGATGCTGCGCATCACCGACCGGCACGAGCGCGAACTGCTGTACGGGCCCACCAACGAGGAGATGATCACCGACATCTTCCGGGCCTATGTAAAGAGCTACAAGGCCCTGCCGCTGAACCTGTTTCACATCCAGTGGAAATTCCGCGACGAGCGCCGGCCGCGCTTCGGCGTCATGCGCGGGCGCGAATTCCTGATGAAGGACGCCTATTCCTTCGACGTCGACGAGGCCTCCGCCCGGCGCGCCTACAACCGTATGTTCGTGGCCTATCTGAAGACCTTCGCCCGGATGGGGCTGAAGGCCGTGCCCATGCGGGCCGACACCGGTCCGATCGGCGGCGATCTGAGCCACGAGTTCATCGTCCTGGCCGATACCGGCGAAAGCCAGGTGTTCTGTGACCGCAAGCTGGTCGAGATGCCGGTGCCCGGCCCCGACGTCGACTGGAACGACCTGCAGGCCATCGTCGATGAGCGCACCAGCCTGTATGCAGCGACCGAGGAAATGCATGACGCCGCCCGCTTCGAGGCCGAGACCGGCGAGGCCGACCGCCTGACCGCGCGCGGCATCGAGGTCGGCCATATTTTCTATTTCGGCACCAAATACTCGGTCCCGATGAAGGCCAATGTCGCGGGGCCGGACGGCAAGGACACGCCGGTGCATATGGGCAGCTATGGCGTTGGGGTATCGCGTCTGCTGGGGGCCATCATCGAGGCCAGTCATGACGAGGCCGGCATCATCTGGCCCGACGCCGTGGCTCCGTTCGACGTCGTAGTGATCAATTTGCGCGCCAATGACCCCTCGGTGTGCGAGGCCTGCGAGGAGGCCGTCACCCGGCTGGAAGCGGCGGGCAAGGCGGTGCTCTACGACGACACCGACGAGCGGCCGGGCGGCAAATTCGCCACCGCCGACCTGATCGGCATCCCATGGCAGCTGACCATCGGTCCCAAGGGCGTGGCCGAGGGCCTTGTCGAGTTGAAACGCCGCGCGAGCGGCGACAAGGTATCGGTGCCGCTGGACGAGGCGATGGCGAGGGTGGCCGGATGACGGATGTTCCGGCGACGGTGAAGCCGACCAAACCCGCCGGGCCCTTCTCGGGCTGGGAGTTCGAACTGGCGCTGCGTTATCTGCGCGCCCGGCGCAAGGAAGGCGGCATCGCCCTGATCGCCATCATCTCCTATGTCGCCATCGCCCTGGCGGTGATGGCGCTGATCGTCGTCATGAGCATCATGGCCGGGTTCAGGAACGAGCTTCTGGACCGGATGCTGTCGTTCAACGGCCATATGTATGTCCAGGGCCAGGTGCTGCAGAGCCCGGACCGGGACGCCGCCGTGGCCCGCATCGCCTCGGTGCGCGGGGTCGAGAGCGTGACGCCGCTGATCGAGAGCCAGAGTCTGGTCCGGGCGGCCGGCCAGACCACGGGGGCCATCGTGCGTGGCATCCGCCCCGACGACCTGGACTCCATGACCTATGTCTTCGACAGCCTGTCCGACGCGGCCCGGGGCAGCTTTGGCCAAGGGGCCTATGGCGGCGACAACATCATCATCGGCAAGGCTTTGGCCGAGGGTCTGGGCCTGAGGGTCGGCGATCCGGTGACCCTGTATTCGCCGACCGGCGCGCCCAGCGCCCTTGGCAATCTCGGCGGTCTCGAGAAGACCTACCGCGTCGGCGGGGTCTTCACCTCGGGTACGGCCGATTTCGACCGCGCCTTCATCTTCATGCCGCTGGAGCAGGCTCAGCTGTTCTTCGGCAAGGAGGGCGTCTGGGACGTCATCGAACTGAAGGTCGACGAGCCCGACCGCGTCGGCGAGCTGATCCAGCCGGTCCGCGCGGCCTCGGGCGACAGCGCCATCGTCAGCGACTGGCGCGACCGTCTGGCCGCCTTCTGGGGCGCGCTCAAGGTCGAGCGGGTGGCCATGAGCATCATCCTCGGCCTCGTCGTCGCCATCGCCGCCCTCAACATCATTTCCGGCATCGTCATGCTGGTGAAGAACAAGACCAGAGACATCGCCATCCTGCGCACGGTCGGGGCCAGCCAGGCGTCGATGCTGCGCATCTTCTTCATCGCCGGGGCGACGATCGGCGTCGCCGGCACGGCGACCGGCCTGATCCTCGGCCTGCTGTTCTGCCTGAACATCGCGCCGATCCAGCATTTCCTCGAGGCTGTTCTGGGCGTCCAGCTGTTCAACGCCGACGTCTATATGCTGGACGCCATCCCGGCCCTGGTCGATCCGATGGACGTGTTCTGGGTGACCGTCTGGTCGGTCTTCATGTCCTGCGTGGCCTCGCTTCTGCCCGCGTGGCAGGCGGCGAAAATGGATCCGGTCGAGGCCCTGCGTTATGAGTAGTCCACAGGATCATCCACAATCCGCAGCCGTTCTTTCGGTTCGCGGCGTGACCCGGACCTATCAGACCGCCTCCGGTGGGCTGACGGTGCTCAAGGGCGTCGACCTCGACATCCTGCCGGGCGAGTTGGTCGGCCTGATCGGGCCGTCAGGGTCTGGCAAGTCGTCGCTGCTGCACGCCGCCGGCCTGCTGGAGCGGCCGACCTCGGGCGAGATTCGGATCGACGGCGAGGACGTCGGCGGGCTGGATGAGCGGGCGCGGACCCATATCCGCCTCGCCCGGATCGGCTTCGTCTATCAATTCCATCACCTCCTGGCCGAGTTCGACGCGCGCGACAACGTCGCCCTGCCGCTGCGCATCGCCGGCGTCAAACAGGTCGAGGCCCGCGCTCGCGCCGAAGAGGTCCTGACCGCCCTCGGCCTCGGCGACCGGCTGTCGCACCAGCCGGCCCAGCTGTCGGGCGGCGAGCAACAGCGCGTCGCCGTGGCCCGCGCCCTCGCCAACCGCCCGCGCCTGCTGCTGGCCGACGAGCCGACCGGCAACCTCGACCCCGCCACCAGCCAGACCGTGTTCGAGGCCCTGCAGCGGCTGGTGAAGGAGACCGGCGTCGCCGCCCTGATCGCCACCCACAACATGGAACTGGCCGGTCATATGGACCGGGTCTTCGCGCTCAAGGACGGTCATCTGGAAGAACGGCCGGCGGAGAGCCAGGCCTATTGAAGCGGCGGCGTCGCCGCAGGGAACTATGATGACGATCCGGATCGCCACGCTCGCCGTGGGCTTGATGCTCGCCCTGCTCTGTTCCGGCGGGGAGGCGCGGGCCCAGTCGTTCGTGCCCTGTGAGGACTCGTCGGCCTTCGCCGAGCTTCAGGGATCGCAGTGCGCGGTCGCTGCGGTCCCGCTCAATCATGCCCGGACGGACCGCGGTCAGGTCGAACTGTTCGTTCGAAAATTTCCCGCAGCGGCCGAGCGGCGCGGCCAGATCTGGCTGGTGGCCGGCGGCCCGGGCGAATCCGGCGGTGCCTTCTATCCGTTCCTCGGCACCCTGCGCCGGGCGTTTCCGCACCACGATCTGATCATGCCCGACCATCGCGGCACGGGGTATTCGTCCAAACTCTGCCCCGAACAGGAGGCGGCGAGCAGTCCGGATGGCCTGTCGCTGGCGGGAGAGGAATGGGGTCCCTGTATCGGCGCCGTCTATCAGGATCAGGCCCGCGCCCACGCCTTCACCATCACCAATGCGGCGAAGGACCTGTCCTTCCTGATCGGGCGCTATCGCGAACCCGGCGAGGTCCAGCTGTACGGCGTCTCATACGGTACC
>JBBQTX010000024.1:0-14449 GCA_038234475.1 Caulobacterales bacterium
GCCCTGACGGCTGACAGGGAACCCGTGACCCGCTAGAAGCCCGCCCATGGCTCCTCCTCCCAAGACCACCGCCGAACTCGCCGCCGAATACGGCCTCGCCCCGAATGAATACCAGGTCGTCCTCGACCGGCTGGGCCGCGAACCCAACCATGTGGAACTTGGAGTCTTCTCGGTGATGTGGTCCGAGCACTGCTCCTACAAGTCGTCGAAGATTCATCTCGGCAAATTCCCGACCACCGGCCCGCGCGTCATTTGCGGCCCGGGCGAGAACGCCGGCGTCATCGACATCGACGACGGCGACGCCTGCATCTTCAAGATGGAGAGCCACAACCACCCCAGCTTCATCGAGCCCTATCAGGGCGCGGCAACCGGCGTCGGCGGGATCATGCGCGACGTCTTCACCATGGGCGCGCGGCCCGTGGCCCTGCTGAACGCCCTGCGCTTCGGCGATCCGTCGCACGGGAAGACCAGGCGGCTGGTCAAGGGCGTGGTCTCGGGCATCGGCGGCTACGGCAACTGCGTCGGCGTGCCGACGGTGGCGGGCGAGACCAATTTCCACCGCGGCTACAACGGCAACATCCTGGTCAACGCCATGTGCGTGGGCGTGGCCCGGGCCGACAGCATCTTCTATTCGGCCGCGCCATCTGCGGGCCTGTCGGTGGTCTATTTCGGATCGAAGACCGGCCGCGACGGCATCCACGGCGCGACCATGGCGAGCGCGGAGTTCGACGAGGATTCGGACGAGAAGCGCCCGACGGTCCAGGTCGGCGATCCGTTCGCGGAGAAGCTGCTGATCGAGGCGACCCTTGAGCTGATGGCCTCGGGCGCCGTGGCGGCGATCCAGGACATGGGCGCGGCTGGCCTTACCTCGTCGTCGGTCGAGATGGCCGGCAAGGGCGGCGTCGGCGTCGAGCTGAACATGGACATGGTGCCCCAGCGCGAAGAGGGCATGACAGCCTATGAGATGATGCTGTCGGAGAGCCAGGAACGGATGCTGGCCGTCCTCAAACCGGGCCGCGAGGAAGACGGCCGCCGCATCTTCAGGAAATGGGGTCTGGACGCAGCCGTCATCGGCGTGACCACCGACACTGGCCGTCTGGTGCTGAAGCATCACGGCGAGACGGTCTGCGACGTGCCGCTGGCCCCATTGTTCGACGATGCGCCGATGTACGACCGGCCGTGGGTCCAGCCGGAGCTGCAGCCACGCCTCGCCCCCGCCGACGTGCCGGCGCCCGAGAGCTGGGTCGATGCGGTGATCAAGGTGCTGTGCTGCCCTGACATGGCGTCCAAGCGCTGGATGTGGGAGCAGTACGACCGCCACGTCATGGCCGACACCCTGCATGACTCGGCCACCGCCGCCGACGCCGGCGTGGTGCGGGTGCACGGCACCGACAAGGGTTTGGCCATGACCTCGGACTGCACGCCGCGTTACGTGCTGGCCGACCCCTACGAAGGCGGCAAACAGGCCGTGGCCGAGGCCTGGCGCAACCTGACTGCCGTCGGCAGCCGCCCCATCGCCATCACCGACAATCTGAACTTCGGCAATCCGAAGCGGCCCGAGATCATGGGTCAGATCGTCCGCGCCATCGACGGCATGGCCGAGGCCTGCCGGGTGCTGGACTTCCCGGTCGTAAGCGGCAACGTCAGCCTCTACAACGAGACCAATGGCGCGGCCATTCCGCCGACCCCGACGGTCGGGGCGGTCGGCCTGCTGACTAATTATGACGTCGTCGTCGGTTTCGGCGGCATGGTCGAGGGCGATGTGCTGGTGCTCATCGGCGAGACGGTCGGGGAGCTGGGTTCGTCCCTCTATCTGCGCGAGGTGCTGGGCCGCGAGGACGGGGCACCGCCACCGGTCGATCTGGCCCTGGAGCGGGTCACGGGCGATTTCGTGCGCGGCCTGATCGAGGCGGGCGACCTGACCTGCGTGCATGACCTGTCCGACGGCGGCCTGATCGGCGCGACGGCGGACATGGCGCTGGCGTCTGACGTCGGCGTGGAACTGGACGCGACCAGCGAGGCCCATGCCCACATCTTTCTGTTTGGCGAGGACCAGGCCCGCTATCTTGTCGCCACGCCGGACGCGACCGGGATTATCGCCGCCGCGCAGAAGGCGGGCCTGCACGCCTCGGTCGTGGGCAGAGCGGTGGGCCGCGACTTTTCGTCCGGGGATCTGTTTCGACTTCCGCTGGACCACCTGCGCGAAATGCACGAGGCATGGATGCCGAACTGGATCGAGGGCTGAGATGCGCGCTGTTCTGACCACCTTGCTTGCGACCTTGGCCCTGACGGCCTGCGACGGCGGCGGCGACCCCGTCCAGCAAGCCCTGCGCGAGACCGCCGCGACGAACCAGTCGGCCACGGTCAGCGAAACCGCGACGACCTCGACGAGCGGTCACGCCTCGACGAGTCATGGCACCACAACCGGCGACCGGGCTTTCGCGGCCTCGGAAGCGGCCATGCACGCAGGCATGGCGACGGCCACGGGCGAGACGCTGGACAAAGCCTATATCGCCAAGATGGTCGAACACCACCGCGGTGCGGTCGCCATGGCCGATGTCGCCCTTGCCGGGTCGCAGGACCCCGAAATCCGCCGCATGGCCCAGGCCGTCAAGGACACGCAGACCCGCGAGATCGCCGAAATGCAGTCCTGGAATCCCGCGCCGGCAAACTGACGCAGCCGCCTATCCGGTCGTTCGATCCGGGCGTAGGGTAGGGTCATGGCTGACGATCTCTCGGTTGCGCCCGCTCCTCGCGCGAAGGCTTTTCGTCCGTGGGCTCCGCCCCGCCGCCGAAAGCCGTTGTCGCTGGTCCCCTTCCTGTACCAGAGCTGGCGCGATCCGCTGCTGATCTGGTCGGAGCGACATTTCACAGAACCGCAGTTGTTCGGCCAGGGGCGATTCGGCGCTGTGATGGTGGTGAGCAACCCCGAGGGCGTCCGCCACGTCCTGACCGACAATGCCGCCAACTATGAGAAGGGCCGGCTGCAGCGGATCGTGCTGGGGCCCTTGCTCGCCGAGGGACTGCTGCTGGCGGAAGGGACGGACTGGCGCCGGGCGCGGCGAATTCTGGCCCCCCTGTTCACCCCGGCGCGCACAGCCGCCCTGACCCTCCGCATGGCCGAGGTCTGCGCCAAACGCGTCGCGGGCTGGAAGCTGACCGACAGCCAGTCGTGGCTGGAGGTCGACAGCCAGATGTCGACCCTGACGTTCGAAATCCTGTCAGCGACCCTGTTCTCGGACGAGCTTGAGGATGACGCCGCCGATTTCGAGACGGCGTTGAACCGCTATTTGTCGATCGGTGCCCGGATCGATCCGCTCGATGTTTTGGGTGCGCCGAAATGGATCCCCCGGGTCGGACGGATGATGAGTGGCGGCTCGGCGCAGTTTTTTGAAGAACGGGTCGCCTCGCTGGTGACCGGGCGGAGAGCCAAGCTGGCCTCGGGTCAGGCGGCCCCGGACGACCTGCTGACCGCCCTGCTGTCGGCCCGCGACGAAGAGGACGACGCCAGGGGTGGTCTGTCCGACCGCGAGGTCGCCGCCAACATCCTGACCTTCATCCTGGCCGGGCACGAGACCACGGCGAGGGCCCTCGGCTGGGCGCTGCATCTGCTGTCGCGCACCCCCGACACGGCTGCGCGGGTGCAGGCCGAGGCCGACGGCTTCGATCCGAGCCTGCCCGACTGGGCCGAGCGCTTGCCGTGGACGAAAGCGGTGCTGGAAGAAACGATGCGCCTGTTCCCGCCGGCCCCGACCATGGCGCGCCGGGCGTTGGAGCCGGACGTCATCAACGGCCAACCGATCCCCAAGGGCACAGCGGTGGTGGTGTCGCCGTGGATCCTGCATCGGCACACACTGCTGTGGGACGATCCGGAGGCCTTCCGGCCCGAGCGCTTCCTGCCCGAAAACCGAAAATCCATCGACCGGTATGTCTATCTTCCTTTCAGCGCCGGCCCCCGCGTGTGCATCGGCGCGGCCTTCGCGCTGCAGGAGGCGATGATCGCCCTGGCGACGATCATGGGTCAGGCCGACATCCTCGAAACCTTTGGGCCCGAGCCAGTCCCGACCCACCAGATCACCCTGCGCAGCCGCGTGCCCATGCGGCTTCGCCTGCGATCGCGCAATCGCATGACGACTGTCACAGTTCCGGTCTAGGTCGGAGGGCCAGCCGGAGGAGCCCCCATGCGTAGCCTTGATGCCCTGTCCCGTCGTGGACTGTTGTTGGGTCTGGGAGCGGGAACCGCCGCCCTGGGTGCCGGACGGGCCGCCTTGGCCCAAGCGGTCTTCGAGGACAATCCCTTCCAGTTGGGCGTCGCGGCAGGCGACCCGCTGCCGGATGGATTCGTGATCTGGACCCGGCTTGCACCCCGACCGCTGGAGCCCGACCACGGCATGCCGTCCCAGCCGATGGCCGTGAGCTGGGAGGTCGCCAGCGATGCCGGTTTCGGTACGGTGGTGCGCAGCGGCGAGACCGTCGCCCGACCGGAACTGGGCCACGCCGTGCATGTCGAGGTCGGGGGCCTTGAGCCGGCCCGCCCCTATTTCTACCGTTTCACCGCTGGCCGCGAACGCTCCGGCGTGGGACGCGCGAAGACCACGCCGATTATCGGCAGTGCCCTCGGCCAGGCCCGTTTTGGCATCGTCGGCTGCCAAGCCTACGAGCAGGGCTACTATACGGCCCACCGCAAGATCGCAGCCGAGGACCTGGACTTCATCTATTGCTATGGCGACTACATCTATGAGGGTCGGGGCAACCGGGTCTTCAACGGTGCCGGCGGTCCCCAGGAAAACGCCCGCGTGCACCTGGGCGGAGAGACCTATACGGTCACCGATTACCGCCAGCGCTACGCCCAGTACAAAATGGACGCCGACCTGCAGGCCAGCCACGCTTCGGCGGCCTGGTTCACGGTCTGGGACGACCACGAGATCGACAACAACTGGGTCAGCGACCTGGACCAGGACGGCACCGATCCGCAGATCTTCGCCCTGCGCCAGGCGGCGGCTATGCAGGCTTATTACGAGCACATGCCGTTCAGGCGCTCGTCGTTCCCGCGCGGCTCGGCGATGCAGCTTTATCGTCGTGCCCAGTACGGAAACCTGCTGGACCTGAACCTGCTCGACACCCGCCAGTTCCGGACGAATCAGCCCTGCGAGGACCGTTTCAACTCGTCCTGCGACGGGATCAACGAAGCGACAGCCCAGGTGCTGGGCGAGGCCCAGGAAGCTTGGCTGTTGAACAACCTGAACCGGTCCGAGGCGACCTGGAAAGTACTGGCGCAGCAGATCATGGTCATGGATCTGGACCGCAATCCGGGCGAAGCCAACGGCGTCAATCCCGACAGCTGGGCCGGATACCGGGTGCCGCGGGCGAAGTTGTTGAGCCACATCAGGAACCGGCGCATCGACAATGTCGTGGTCCTGACCGGCGACGAACACCAGAACTATGCCGGTGAACTGCATATCGACGGGCGTAACCCGGAGGGCGCGCCGATCGCGACCGAGTTCGTCTCGACCTCTATCAGCTCGGGCGGCGACGGCCAGGACCAGCGCGCCGACCAGGCTGCCTTCCTCGCCGCCAATCCCCAGCTCAAGTTCAGGAACAGCCAGCGCGGCTACGTCATCTGCGACGTGACACCAGAGCGCTGGCAGACCGAGTTCAAGGTGCTGGACAAGGTGTCGGAGAAGGGCGGGACCCTGAGCACGCGGGCGAAGTTCGCGGTGGCCAGCGGCGACGCGCGGGTGGTGGTGGCCTGACGCCGCCCGGACGCCAGCCCTTTCATCCTGAGTGGATCGGGCTGGTCTTCTGCCGCACCAAGCGTATGGGTCGTTTCAGTCAGGAACCGATGACATGAAGACGCGCGTGCCTCGCGGCGACGCCAACCTGGGGGCCCTGTTGCTGTGCGCGGTCATCGGTGCCGCGTCGGCGCTGGTAGTTCAGGTGCTGGACGTCACGGTCGGCGGCAATTTTCACCCGGTGGTGGACGGCGAGGCCTATCGGTCGGCCCAGCCGAACGGCACCGACCTGGCGCAGGACGTCGCAGTCCAAGGCATCCGCAGCGTGATCAACCTGCGCGGCGAGAACACGGGAACGCCCTGGTATGATGCCGAGGTCGCGGAGTCGAAACGGCTGGGCCTGACCCATATCGATTTCCGCATGTCGTCGCGCCGCCGGCTGAGCCAGGCCGAGGCCGCAGCCCTGATCGAGCTGATGCGCACCGCTCCCAAGCCGGTGCTGATCCATTGCGCCGGCGGTTCCGACCGCAGCGGGCTGGCCGCAGCCCTGTATGTCGCCGCCATCGCGCGCCAGGGCGAAGACGCCGCCGAAAAGCACCTGTCGCTGGCCTATGGCCACATCGCGCTGGAGCAAAACCCCGCCTTCGCCATGGACCGGACCTTCGAGGCGCTGGAGCCTTGGCTGGGCTTCGTCGACAGCTGAAATTCCAGGTCCGACGGGATTAAGCACCGTCGGGGCGTCCCGGGCGGCGGCGAAGGGTGAAGCACCACACGGCGTAGCCCAGCGTCAATACCAGGGCGCTGGCGACAACCGCCATGGAAGCCGGGGAGGCGAACGGCAGCGGCGCGAAGGCCCACAGCCCGGCATGGGCCAGGCCCGCGAGGGTCATCGACCAGCCACCGACCCGTTGCGCCGCCTGGGCCCGCGTCTCGGCCTCGGCCGACCGGCGCGGACCGCGGACATTTTTGGGCATGACATTGGCATAGGCGGCGAGTCCCAGGCCGACGATGACCTGAACCACCCGGGTGGCCACGTCTTCGCCGATGAACCCGTGCACGCTGGCGTAGCGCAGGGCCGCTACGGCGGCGAGGAAGGTGACGGCGAGCGCGATAGCACCGCCGAAGCGTTTGACGATCATGGCGTGGGTCCTTTCGAAGCGGCGGAGGCCGGGTCAGTGGCCGGTTGGGCGTCCGAGCCGAAGCCGAAGGTCTGGGCGAAGCCGAGCAACGCGTCCTCCAGCACCGACAGCTTGATCCGATAGGTGATGGTCGTGCCCTGTTTGCGGGCGTCCACCAGATCGGCCTCGCGCAGGACGTTGAAATGCGCCGACATGGTCGATTTCGAGACGGGGAAATGCTCGCAGAGTTCGCCCGCCGTCATGGGCCGGACGCGCAGCAACTCCAGCACCTTGCGGCGGGTCGGATCAGCGAGGGCCTTAAAGACGCGGTTCATAAGTCGATAATTAGCTAATCATCGAAATATAGTCAAGCTGTTCTGTCCTGTCCGCAGGTCGGGAGCCGGTCAGGCGACGGCGGGGATGGCCTGGCTCAACCGTCCGCCGACCCGGATCGGCTCGACCCGCGTGGCCAGGCCGGTCCTGTCGTCGGTCTCGACATAGACGCCGCAGATCGTCGCCGGGCCGTGGGCGGGGACGTAGCGGCCGCCCGACAGCCGGGTGGTGAAGCGCCGGAGAGGCTCTTCCTTCTCGTTGCCGATGACGCTGTCGTAGTCGCAGCAGCCGCCAGCATCGGTCTGATAGGCCGTGCCGCCGGGCAGAAGCTGGCAGTCCGAGGTCGGCACATGGGTATGGGTGCCGACCACCAGCGAGGCGCGCCCGTCGCAGAAATGGCCCATGGCCATCTTTTCCGAGGTCGCCTCGGCGTGCATGTCGACGATGATGGCGTCGGCGGCGACGCCCAGCGGGCAGGCGGCCAGTTCCTTCTCGACCGCCCCGAACGGATCGTCGACCGCGTCCATATGGATGCGGCCCAGCACGTTCATAACCAGCACCGTCTTGCCGGAG
Source organism: Caulobacterales bacterium (assembly GCA_038234475.1). Taxonomy (GTDB): domain Bacteria; phylum Pseudomonadota; class Alphaproteobacteria; order Caulobacterales; family Caulobacteraceae; genus Brevundimonas. Next base: position 7,757 of record JBBQTX010000024.1, read on the forward strand.
TGGGTCTCGAACAGATTGGCGCCCGCGCCGGGGGCGTCCATCAGGCGCGGGTAGTTCAGCGGCCGGATCAGCCGCGGCTCGCGCACGATATAGGTCAGGGCTTCGCGCTGGTCCCAGCTGTGATTGCCCAGAGTCAGGCAGTCGGCCCCGGCCATGAACAGTTCGCGCGCGGTGTTCTCGGTGATGCCGAAACCGCCGGCGGCGTTCTCGGCGTTGATGACCACGAAATCGAGTTTCAGGTCGCGCTTCAGGCCGGGCAGATGATCACTCAGGCCATCGCGTCCGGACTTGCCGACGACATCACCGAAAAAAGCCAGTCTCATATGAAGGGTCTATAGCCGGTCTCGGTCAGAACGCCATGGAGGCGCACGTCGTGGGCTTCGACCGGCAGGTCCTCGACCTCCTGCCCGGCATAGGCGAAGCCGATGCGAAGAGCATCCGGCAAGGCGGCGAAGGTCCGGTCATAGTAGCCGCCGCCCTGCCCCAGCCGCCCGCCCTGCGGATCGAACGCCAGCAGGGGCGTCAGGATCAGGTCCGGCGTCACGGTCATGGCCAGAGACAGCGGCGCGGGCACGCCGGCCTCGTCCGGCTCGAGCGGCTCGCCGGGGACCCAGAGGCGGAAGATCATGGCGGCGTCCCGCTCGACCACGACCGGCAGGCACAGGTCGCGGCCCGCCCGGACCAGAATCCGCGACAAGGCCTCCATATCCAACTCCGAGCCGACGGCGCGATAGGCCGCGACGATGCGGCCGGGCGGCAGGGCACTGGCCTGTTCAGCCGCCCCCCCCGCGGCGCCGGGGTCCAGCGCGGCCAGCCGTCTGCGCTTGGCCCGCATGGTCGCACGCAGTTGCTGCTTGTCGGTCATGCGATGCGCCCGGGGCTGCGTGGAACACGCTCGTCGAGCGGTAGCGCGCGCGCCGACCGTGCTCAACCCGCGCGGATACAGCGAGCGACCGCGTCGCGATCCTCCGATCGAGTCGGAGGATGACGAACCAAGGGCCGCGCTCATGCAGCGAGCCGACGCTCGGCGAGCGATAGCGCCCAACAAAGATGGAAAAGGTGGCGGCGCCGCAAGAACCGTGAAGGACGTTTAAATCCTCTCGACCTGGGTAGCCAGGTGGGCGCCGTGTGCCCAGGCCCACGAGCCTAGTCAGGGACAGCTCCCTTCGAGTGAATTAAGGTCGCAAGGAAATGTTGCCTTCGACGAGGGCCGCAGCAAGACCCGCCGTCAAGCAAGATAGTCCTTTAGCGGGGGCGGAACAATGGCCGCCCGGGGTCAGAGCCCCTGGGCGATTTTCTCCAGCCGGGCGGCGACGGCGTTCAGCGCCTCGGCCACACCGTCGGTGGCACCCGTACCCGGCACCGGCGCAACGCCGCCGTTCAACCGGGCGTCATGAATCTCGTCGGCCAGCATCAGGCCGGCCATCAGGAACAGACGGATGTCGCCGACATGGCCGACCTCGCCCGCGACCTGACGCACATGGCCGTCGAACTGGCGGGCCAGCATCCGGACCCGCTCCTCCTGCCCGTCGGCACAGCCCACGGCATAGGGACGGCCGTTGATCTCAACGGTCACCGTCGCCATCAGCGCGCCTCCTGTTCGGCCAGACTCTCGCGGATGGCGTCGGCGGCGCGCGACAGGGCGTCGGCGGCGTCGCGGCCGGCGGACTCGAGCTCATGGATGCGCAGGCGATCGTCCTCGCTGGACGGTTCGGGTGCGAACAGATCGTCGTCGGGCACACGGCTGGTTCCGGCGGCGCGGGACCTGAGATCCATCAGCCGGCGTTCCAGCAGCGCCAGCGCGCGGTCGACCCTGTCCTTGGCGGCCGATGCAGCATCCATCCGGTCACATCCTCCAGAATCCGTATAGAACCTGCCGACGCGCCGGGGTAAAGCGGCGCGCTTCCTTTTTCCGCCTTCCGACGAAAGACCCGCCCCTTGGCCGACCCCAAAACAGTCTCCGAAAAAGCCTCTCACAAGGCGATGGCGGACGCCATTCGCGTGCTGGCGATGGACGGGGTCGAGAAGGCCAACAGCGGTCACCCCGGCATGCCGATGGGCATGGCCGATGTGGCGACGGTGCTGTTCTCCCGATATCTGAAGTTCGACGCCAGCCGCCCTGACTGGGCCGACCGGGATCGCTTCATCCTGTCGGCCGGCCATGGCTCGATGCTGATCTACGCCCTGCTGCACCTGACCGGCTACAAGGCCGCGACCAAGGCGCAGCTTTCGAACTTCCGCCAATGGGGGTCGAAGACGGCGGGCCATCCCGAATACGGCCACATGCCCGGCGTCGAGACCACCACCGGCCCGCTGGGGCAGGGTCTGGCCAACGGCGTCGGTTTTGCCATGGCGGAGCGCCATCTGGCGGCGCGGTTCGGCGACGATCTGGTCGATCACCGCACATGGGTCGTCGCCGGCGACGGCTGTCTGATGGAAGGCGTGTCGCAGGAGGCCATCGGCCTGGCCGGCCGCTATCGGCTGAACCGGCTGACGGTGCTGTGGGACGACAATGCCATTACCATCGACGGGGCCGTGTCCCTGTCGGACGCCACCGACCAGATGGCGCGCTTCAAGGCCGCTGGCTGGGCCGTCAAGGCCATCGACGGCCATGACATGAAGGCCATCAAGTCGGCCCTCCAGTGGGCGACGAAACAGGACAAGCCGACCCTGATCGCGTGCAAGACGAAGATCGGTTGCGGTGCCGCCACGATGGAAGGCAGCCACAAGACCCACGGCGCGGCGCTCGGCGCGGCCGAGATCGCCGCCACCCGCCTGGGCCTGGCGTGGGCGCACGAGCCGTTCGACCTGCCCGAGGCCGTCGACAAGGCGTGGAAAAAGGTCGGCAAGCGCGGCGTGAAGGAGCGGAAGGCGTGGGAGGCCCGGCTGAACGCCTCGTCCCAGGCCACCGCCTTTACCCGGGCCATGAAGGGCGATCTGCCCGCCGGGGCCTTCGACAAGCTGCACGCCCGCATCGCCGAACTGGTCGAGATGCAGCCGGCCCAGGCCACGCGCCAGGCCTCCGGCGCGGCGCTGGACGAACTGTTCGGTGCCATTCCCGAGATGATCGGCGGCTCCGCCGACCTGACCGGCTCGAACAACACCCTGGTCAAGGGCACGCCGATCTTCGACGCGCCGACCTATGAGGGCCGCTACGTTAACTGGGGCATCCGCGAGCACGGCATGGCCGCGGCGATGAACGGCATGGCCCTGCACGGCGGGATCATTCCCTACGGCGGTACCTTCATGGTGTTCTCGGACTACAGCCGGCCGTCGATCCGGCTGGCGGCGCTGATGGGTATCCGCGTGGTCCACGTCCTGACCCATGACAGCATCGGCCTCGGCGAAGACGGCCCGACGCACCAGCCGGTCGAGCATCTGGCCGCCCTGCGCGCTATCCCCAACCTGCTGGTCTTCCGCCCCGCCGACACGGTCGAGGCGATGGAATGCTGGCAACTGGCGCTGGAGCACAGGACCTCGCCCTCGGCCATGGCCCTGTCGCGCCAGAAGACCGCCGCCGTCCGCCTGACCGCCTCCGACGAAAATCTGTCGGCGCGCGGTGCCTATGAACTGAAGGCCGCTTCGGGCGGGGCCCGGGTCACCCTGTTCGCCACCGGCACCGAGGTCCCGCTGGCGCTGAAGGCGGCGGATGCGCTGGAGGCCGAAGGCACGCCGACGCGCGTCGTCTCCGTCCCCTGTTTCGAACTCTTCTTCCAGCAGGACGCGAAATACCAGGCCTCGGTCATCGGCCGCGGCACCGTCCGCGTCGCCGTCGAGGCCGCCATCCGGCAAGGCTGGGAAAGGTTCATCGGCGAGGACGGTGCCTTCGTCGGCATGACCGGCTTTGGTGCCAGCGCCCCGGCCGAAGTGCTGTACCGCGAGTTCGGCATCACGATCGACGCGGTCGTAGATGCGGCGAAGGCGCGTTTGTGACGACCCGCCTCGGCACCCCCCTCTCCGACAGCGCCGTCCGCGTCATGCTGCTCGGCGCGGGAGAACTCGGCAAGGAGGTGGCGATCGAGTTGCAACGCCTCGGCGTCGAGGTCATCGCGGTTGACCGCTACCCCAACGCCCCGGCCATGCAGGTGGCGCACCGCAGTCATGTCATCCCGATGACCGACCCGCAGGTTCTCGCGGGCGTGATCGCGGCGGAGATGCCCCATATCATCGTGCCGGAGATCGAGGCCATCGCCACGGATGTACTGGCCGAGATCGAGGCGGCAGGGCACGCCGTGGTCATCCCGACCGCCCGCGCCACCCAATTGACCATGAACCGCGAGGGCATCCGCCGGCTGGCGGCCGAGGAGCTGGGTCTGCCGACCAGCCCCTATGCCTTCGCCACATCGGCCGCCGAACTGGCCGAGGCCGCGCACCGCATCGGCCTGCCGGTCTTCGTCAAGCCGGTGATGTCATCGTCGGGCAAGGGCCAGTCCATGATCGAGGCGGTCGAGGACGCCGCCAACGCGTGGAATCATGCCCAGTCCGGCGGGCGGGTCGCGACGGCGACCGTGATCGTCGAGGGCCGGATCGATTTCGACTTCGAGATCACCCTGCTCACCGTCCGGTCCGTGGGCGCGGACGGGCACACCCGCACCGACTTCTGCGCCCCCATCGGCCACCGTCAGGTCAAGGGCGACTATGTCGAGAGCTGGCAGCCGCAGGACATGACGCCCGCCGCCCTGGCGAGCGCGCACGACATCGCCCGCACGGTCACCGATGCGCTGGGCGGTCTCGGCGTGTTCGGGGTCGAGCTGTTCGTCAGCGGCGACCAGGTCTGGTTCTCGGAGGTGTCGCCCCGGCCCCACGACACCGGCCTGGTGACCCTGGCCACCCAGACCATGAGCGAGTTCGCCCTGCACGCCCGGGCCATTCTCGGCCTGCCGGTCGACGTCAGCCAGCGCGACATCGGGGCCAGCGCCGTCATCTACGGCGGCATGGACGCTGTGGGGATCGCCTTCGAGGGCGTGGCCGAAGCCCTGTCGGTGCCGACCGCCGACCTGCGTTTATTCGGCAAGCCCGAGAGCTATGAGCGCCGGCGCATGGGCGTGGCCACGGCGCGTGGTGACACCACCGATCAGGCCCGGGAGCGGGCGCGGCTGGCGGCCTCTCTGGTCAGGCCTGTCGCCGACTAGAAGGGCGCGGCGGGGGTCGCCAGTGCCTGTTCGGCGCGCGGCAGGGCGAGAGCCGATACCGCCGCCTCGAGCGCCGGGTCCCGTCCCGTTCGGCGGTCTTCGGCGGTTCGCGGCGCGACCAGGTCGGGCTGCACGCCGTTCTTCTCCAGACGCACGCCGCCGCTGGTGATGAAGTCCGCGCGACTGAGGGTCAGCCGCCCGCCGTCCGGAAGGCGCGCCTCCTGCGAAATCAGCACGGCCCCGGCGGTGCGCTCGCCCACTACCAGCGCCCGACGCGCCTCCTGCAGGGCTGCGGGGGTCAGTTCGGCGGCGGATCGGCTCTGACCGTCCACCAGAACCGCGACGTCATTGGCTGCGGGTCCCGCCAGACCGCCACAGCCCGCACCGGTGCTCATGACGACCGTCCGGCCGGATCGCGGCCGCCGCGTCGCCCACACCCGGTCGGGGGGCAGGAAGCAGCTCAGCACGGCCTCGGCTTCAAGAAGTCGACCGCCGGAGTTGCCGCGCAGGTCGACAACCACATCCGTTTCCGCTGGCAGTCCGGCGAGTTGATCGCCCATCCAGCGTCCCAGACCGGGCTCGAAACCCTCGACCCTCAGCACCACGACCCCCGGCCGGGAGCGATCGGCGACGAAGGCCGGCTGCGGGTCCATCACGCGCGGCGTCAGCACCATCGGTCGGCGGGTGCCGGTCAGGTCCACCAGCGACAGGGCCACCGGCTGGCCTTCAATCACATCCTGTTCGGGTGTCCATTCGGACTCCGTCTGGACTTCCAACCGCCAGCCCACCGCGATGCCGGCCTCGGCGGCCGCGGAGCCGGTCACGACGCGTTCGATCGTATAACCGTCCGACCCGTCCGGATCCGGACGCATGGAGACCCCGATCATCGCCCTCCGTTGACGCAGCATGTCCTGGCGCCGCGCGACGGCAGGCGGTGCCGCCCCGGCGTGATCGTCGTCCAGCAAGTCGAGCATGGCGTTCAACGCGCGATACAGGCCCCGGTCGTCGGTCGCCGCCAGCGCCTGAGGGCGCCAGGTCCGGCGCGCGGCATTCCAGTCCACCCCGTGCAGGCCGGGGTCATAGTATTCCCGGCGCACGTCGCTCCACACCCGGTCGAACACCCGCTGGTTCATCCGGGCTCGCTCGCGATCCAACTGCGGGGCGGTCTGGGTTCCGGGTCGTTCCGCGAACGCCGGTGCCGCGACGAACGCCAGGCCCATCGCCAGCGACAGGCTCAGGGCGTTCAAAAGACGGCGAAAGTTCATGATCCCATTAGAAGGCACCGCCGCCGCCTTTCAAGTCACGAAGTCACCGGACGGACCCAATCGTGTTCGCTTCCCGGCCCACCGACGCGATGGAAGCGTTACAGTCCATCACGCCTTGTTACGGGCACGGGGTTGATCCCCGCGCCCGCCGGTTCCATTGAAGCGCCAACCCTGACACCGCTTCTCCGGAGACCGCCCCATGACCGTTCGCGTCGCCATCAATGGTTTCGGCCGCATCGGCCGCCTCGTCCTGCGCTCGATCGTCGAGCACGGCCGTCGCGACATCGAGGTGGTGG
>JBBQTX010000025.1:0-14445 GCA_038234475.1 Caulobacterales bacterium
CCGCCCGCGGCGCGGCTGTCGCCCCCCGCCCCCCGCGCGGGGGGGGGGGGCCCCGGCGCGGGGCGGGCGCCCGCCCCCAACTGCCAGTGCCGGTTTGTGAGGCCAGCCCCCTCCACCGCCGCACCGGCGGTCCCCCTCCCCCTGTCGCTACGCTCGGGGGGAGGACTGCGACCCCAGAACCTCGCACCGCACGAACCAGCCGAAGATCGCCGGGCCTTCGATGACATAACGTCTGAACATCCGGCGGGGCTGGCTCAGCAGCCGGTGCAGCCATTCCAGCGACAGCCGCTGGAAAATACGCGGCGCGCGCTGCTGCCGGCCGGTCAGGAAATCCACGGAGGCCCCGACGCACAGCGCCACCCCCGTCGTCCGCCCCGCTGCGCGCAAGGCGTGGGCGAACAGTTCCTGTTTCGGGAAGGAGACGCAGGCCAGCAGCACGTCCCACTCGGCCCCGGCGGCCAGCTCGACCGCCGCGTCCCAAGCCGGAGTCCCGGGCACCAGCATCGGGGCCTCGATCCAGCGCAGCGACTGGCGCGGATAGCGGGCGGCGAGATCGTCGAAGGCCGCGCGATCCGGCCCGAAGACGGCGATCACCAGCCCCTCGGCGGCGGGCGAGGCCAGCAGGTCGGCGGTCATGTCCGAGCCCGGATAGACTGGCAGGCTCAACCCCCGCAGCCGCGCCAGATGGGCCAGAATACGGCTGTCGCAGACCTTCAGCCCGGCCCCGGCATAGACGTCGGCCCCGACCCGGCCGTCCATCAGCTTGACGACGTGGTCGACATTGGGCGTCACCACATAGCTGTAGGGCGCGCGGGCCATGCCCAGCACCCGCTCCAGCAGGGCGGGCCGGTCGCCGTCGGCGAAGTCGAGCGTCATGAAGCGCGTCATCGGTCGAGCCTAGTCGCGTCGCCGTCAACACCCGGTTACGATGGGGCATGAAAATCTCGATCAAGTCCGCCCTCGTGGGCCTCGTCCTGCTGGCCGCGCCGGCCTGCGCCCAGCCGGCCCCACCCCTGCCCGAGGCACCGAAGCTGGTCCTCGTCCGGGTCGAGCGCTTCGCCGTCCTCGCCGACCTGTCGACCGTCACGCCCGACGGCGACGGCGTGCGGATGCGGTCCTTCCAGGTCGCGCCCGAAGGGTTCCGGGCCGCGGACAATGCATATTGGGGCGGCTGGTCATGGTGGCGGTTCGACTGCGCCGCCCGCACCGCCGACCGGCTGGACTTCGTCTCGGTGCGCGAGGGCGGTGCCGAAGGCCCGGCCACGCCCGACGCCGCCCCGGCGGCTGCGGTGGGGGCGAGCGGCGACGCCGCCGCCCTGCTGACGGTCGCCTGCGACCCGGCCTCGGTGGGCGAGGCCGACGCAGACTCGCTGGAAGAGGCGGTCCGGGTCGGACGGACGGCGCTGACGGCCCGACGCCGCTAACGAGCCGCTGCCTCGACCATATCAGCCAGCGCTTCGGTCGCGTCCGGCAGGGCGACCGACCGGGCCCCGGCGCTCATCGCCTCGAGACGCGCCGGGTCGGCCAGCAGGCGTCCCAGCACCGCCGTCAGCCCCTCCGCCGTCACATCGTCCTCCAGCATCACCTCGGCCCCGCCCGCGTCGGAGAGGCAGGCTGCGTTGAAGCGCTGGTGGTCGTCCATGGCGATCTTCAGCGGGATCAGCAGCGACGGCAGGGCCGCGACCGCCAGTTCGGAACAGGTCGAGGCCCCGGCCCGTCCGATCACCAGATGCGCCGCCGACAGACTCTGGGCCATGTCGCGAAAGAAGGGCGCGACCTCGGCCTGGATGCCGGCCTCCAGATAGATCTGGTTGGCGGCCTCCAGCGTTTCCGGGCGAGACTGCTGCTGCACCCTCAGGCGACCGCGCAGCCCCTCCGGCAGGGCGGCGAGCGCCATCGGCACGGCCTCGGACAGGATGCGCGCGCCCTGGCTTCCGCCGGTGACCAGCACATGGATCGGCCCGTCGCTGGTCGGGGCGACGAAGGCGCGGTCGAACAGGGCGCGGATGTCGGGGCGGACCGGATTGCCGATCAGGCTGATCTTGCCCTCCAGCCCCGCCGGCACCTTCTGCAGATGGGGGAAGGAGGCGGCGACGGCGCCGACATGCGGTGCCAGCCAGCGATTGGTCCGGCCCAGCACGGCGTTCTGTTCGTGCAGCAGGGTCGGTCGTTTTTGGCTGAGCGCGGCCAGCAGGGCCGGGGCCGACGGATAGCCGCCGAAACCGACCACGACGGCGGCGTCCAGCCGGTTCAGCGCCGCCCGGGCCTGCAACACCCCGCGGGCGATGGCCACGCCGGCCCTGGCCATGCCGATCGGCCCGCGCCCGGTGGCGGCGTCCAGCGCCAGCCGTTCCTCGGCCGGAAAGGCTTGCGCGTACTGCTCGCCGCGATGGTCGGTGGCCAGGACGATGCGCCAGCCGCGCGCCGCCAGCGCCCGCGACAGGGCCTCGGCGGGGAACATATGCCCGCCGGTGCCCCCGGCGGCGACGACGCAGACTCTGGATGTCATCTATGGATCTCGCGCGGGGTGCTGGTGAACAGTGCTAGTGAGCAAGGCGTGAGCCGCCGTTGCCGACGACGGCTCACGCCTTGCTCACCTCTCGCTCACTAGCACTGTTCACCCGCCCCCGCTCTCGCCGTCACTTCAGCAACCCCCGCCGCTGCGGCAGGCTGGACCCGGGCTCGTAGGCCCCGGGGCGGCGACGGGTCAGGGCCAGCGCCAATCCCATGGTCAGCCCCATGGCCAGCATGGACGAGCCGCCATAGCTGATGAAGGGCAGGGTCATACCCTTGGTCGGGATCAGGTTCAGGTTCACAGCGATATTGATACAGGCTTGAAGCCCGATCAGCATGAACAGGCCCGCCGCCGCCGTCTGTTCGAACGCATCGGTCAGTTTCATCGCCCGGCGCATGCCGCGGATGACGATGAAGGCGTACAGGCCGATCATGGCCAGTGAAAGCACCAAGCCGAACTCCTCGGCCCCCACCGAATAGATGAAGTCGGTGTGCAGGTCCGGGACCGACCGCTTCATCACGCCCTCGCCGACACCGCGCCCGACCAGACCGCCGGCGCGAATGGCCTCGGACGCCTGGTCGATCTGGTAGGTGGCGTCGGCGTTGTCGGACCCGTGGGCGTTGAGGCGGTCGCGGAAATGGCTGAAGCCCATGAAGATACCCGCCAGCCCCGCCGCCCCCGCCGCCGCCAGCGCCGCCACCCATTTCAACGGCACCCCGGCCATGAAGAACACGGCCATGAAGGTGGTGGTGATCAGCAGCGTCTGGCCGATGTCGGGTTGGACCAGCAGCAGGGCCACGGTGACGACCCAGGTCCCAAAGGCGATCGAGACGCCGGGCACGCCCTGCCCCCTCTGCGCCTCGGCGAACATCCAGGCGGCGAAGACGATCAGGCCGGGCTTGGCGAACTCGGACGGCTGCAGGCTGAACGGGCCGAGTTTGATCCAGCGCGCCGCCCCTTTGACCTCATCACCGATGATCGGCAGGGCCGCCATGACCAGGATGGCCCCCAGCAGCGCCAGCACGGCGATCCGCTTGACCCCGCGCGGCGACAGCAGGGAGGCGGTCAGCATCAGGCCCAGCCCCATCGAGGCCCAGACGATCATCCGCCAGGAATAATGGAACGGGTCGGAGATCGACTGGTCGGCCAGGATCGCCGCCGGGCTGGAGGCGAAGCTCAGCGCCACGCCCAAGCCCATCAGACCAAGTGCCGCGCCCAGCAGGCCGCGGTCGATGGTCCAGAACCAGCGCGCGACCGGGCTCTGGTCGTTGCGCGAGAAGGCGGGGCTGTAACTGTGGGCGGTCATGGTTCGCTAACCATGCCCTGAAGGCGTAGCTCCAAGGTTAAGGACGGCGGCCCGGAACGCCTCGCCCCGGACCTCGAAGTCGGGATACTGGTCGAAACTGGCGGCGGCGGGCGACAGCAGCACCACTTCCTCGCGCCCGGTCGCGGCGGCGGCTTCAGAGGCAGCGGCGACGGCGGTCGCCATGTCGCCGCTGATCCGGTGCGGGGTGTCGCCCAGCCGGGCGGCGAACGGCCCGGCCGCCTCGCCGATCAGAAAGGCCTCGACCACGCGCGGGAACAGGTCCTCGAGATCGTCGATCCCGCCCCCCTTGGCCCGCCCCCCGGCGATCCAGAAACTTCGCTCGTAGGACGACAGCGCCTGCCGCGCCGCATCGGCGTTGGTGGCCTTGGAGTCGTTGATGTAGCGGACGCGACCGAGACGACCGACCTCCTCCATCCGATGGGCGAGACCGGGGAAGGAGAGCAGGCCCCGAACAGCGGCCTCATGCGGGACGTCGAGCGCCCGGGCTGCGGCATAGGCGAAGGCGGCGTTCTGGGCATTGTGGCGACCGGGCAGCGAGCGGGCGGCGGTCAGGTCGGCCACGGATCGTCCAGCGACGGTTACGCGGCCGGGTGCCGCCTCCAACTCTCCGCTCATCCACCCCCACCAGCGCCACGCCGTCCGACCCCTGCGCCTGGAATATCCGCGCCTTGGCCGCCACATACCCCTCCATCCCGCCATGCCGGTCCAAATGGTCGGGGCTGATGTTGGTCAGGATCGCCACGTCCGGCGCGAAGCGCGTCGTCAGGTCCAGCTGATAGCTCGACACCTCGATCACATAGACCGCGCCCGGCGCCGGGGCCGGCAGCGCCAGCACGCCGATGCCGATATTGCCGCCGACGTGGACGGTCAGGCCCGCCTGTTTCAGCACCCAGCCCAGCAAGGCTGTGGTCGTGGACTTGCCGTTGGTGCCGGTGATGGCGACGACCCTGGGCCGCTCGCCGTCCGGCAGGGCCGCGATGGCGCGGGCAAACAGTTCGATGTCGCCGATCACCTCGACGCCGGCCGCCTTCGCCTTGTCCACGGTCCAGTGCGGCTTGGGATGCGTCAGCGGCGCGCCCGGCGACAGGACCAGCGCCGCGAACCCGGACCAGTCGGCGCCCGTCAGGTCCTCGACCGCGAACCCCTCGGCTTCGGCCTGCATCCGGCTGGACACGCTGTCGTCCCACAGCACCGGCAGCGCTCCCCCGGCCTTCAGCGCGCGCGCCGCCGTCAGCCCCGACCGACCCAGGCCGAACACCGCGATACGCCGCCCTTCAAAGCCGGGAACGACGATCATGCCTCGGTTCCGCTCATCCCCGCGAAAGCGGGGACCCAGTGCTTTGGGCGCGCCGGTGCGGACGAGGGGTCCGACAGCCGATCGGTCGCAGGGTGGTTCAGGGGAAGGGCTGGGTCCCCGCTTTCGCGGGGATGAGCGGTTCTGTGAGAGGGCGTTTCGACCACCGGCACCCGTCCCTCACCGCAGCTTCAGCGTGGCCAGACCCAGCAGCGCCAGCATGGCCGCCACGATCCAGAAGCGGATCACCACCGTCGATTCCGGCCAGCCCATCTTCTCGAAATGATGGTGGATCGGAGCCATCAGGAAGATGCGCTTCTTCGTGGCCTTGAAATAGGCGACCTGGATCATGACCGAGGCCGCCTCGATGACGAACAGGCCGCCGACGATGCCCAGCACCAGTTCGTGCTTGGTCGCCACGGCGATCGAGCCCAGCGCTCCGCCGAGGGCCAGCGACCCGGTGTCACCCATGAAGATCTTGGCCGGCGGGGCGTTGTACCAGAGGAAGCCCGCGCCCCCGCCGATCATGGCGGCGCAGAAGATGGCCAGTTCGCCCGCGCCCGGCACATGGTGGACACCCAGATAGTTGGAGAAGATGAAATTGCCGACCAGATAGGTGATGATGCCGAAGGCCGCCGCCGCCATCATCACCGGCACGATGGCCAGACCGTCCAGCCCGTCCGTCAGGTTCACCGCATTGGAGAAGCCGACGATCGTGAAGGCGGCGAAGACGACATAGAACCAGCCGACGTTCAGCAGCACTTCCTTGAAAAAGGGGAAGGCGATCGACGTCTGGAGATTGGGCGAGGTCGGCGACTGGGTCATCCACAGCACCGTCAGCACGCCGGCGATCACCGACACGACGATCTGGGCCAGCAGCTTCTGTTTCGAGGTCAGACCCGCCGACGTCTGTTTGGTCACCTTGGCGTAGTCGTCGATGAAGCCCAGCAGGCCGAACGCCGCCGTCACGAACGAGACGATCCAGATGTAGGGGTTTCTCAGGTCGCCCCACAGCAGGACGGCGACGGCGATGCCGGCCAGGATCATCAGCCCGCCCATGGTCGGGGTCCCGACCTTGGACAGGTGCGACACCGGGCCATCGGCGCGGATCGGCTGGCCCTTGCCCTGTTTCAGCCGCATCCAGGCGATGAACCGGCTTCCGAGGGCGACGGCCACGATCATCGCTGTGGCCATGGCCAGGGCGACCCGCACCGTCTGGTACTGGACCAGATTGAGCAGCGGATAGTCCTGCGCGATGTCGGCGTAGTGCAGGTAGAGCAGGTAGAACATGTCTTTTCCCTATCGCGCCGAGCCTGGCGCGTCGCTGCTTGAGGGGGTTCCGAGCGCCGCCAGGGCCTTGGCGACCAAGGACGCCTTCGATCCGTTCGATCCCTTGACCATGACCACGTCGCCCGGCGCAACCAGTTCGGCGGCCTCGGCGGCCAGTTCGGCGGCGGTCTCGCGCCACAGACCGCGTCGGGCGACCGGCAGGGCGTCATGCAGCCGCTTCATCTCCGGCCCGGCGGTGTGGACGAGGTCAAGCCCGGCGGTGGCGATCGGGTCGGCCAGACCCTCGTGCAGCGCGCGCGACTGATCGCCCAGCTCCAGCATGTCGCTCAGCACCACGATCCGGCGCCCACCCGCCACGACCGGCCGCGCACCGAGGGTGCGAAAGCCCGCCGCCATCGACAGCGGATTGGCGTTGTAGCTCTCGTCGATCAGGGTGAAGGCCCCGCCGGGCGCCGCGACCACGAACATCTGGCCCCGCCCCGCCAGCGGCTGCAAATCGGCCAGGGCGGCCAGCGCGGTGTCGAGGCCGACGTCCAGCGCGTCGAGCATCAGCAGCACGCACAGGCTGTTCAGCCCCCAGTGGAAGCCCGACTGGGCCAACCGGAAATCCAGCGGCTTGCCGAACAGTTCAGCCGTGACCCGCGCGCCCTCCCCGTCCGGCTGGAAGTCCAGCAGACGCGCGTCGCATCCGGTCGCCATCCCGAAGGTCACCCGCCGGGCACCGGCCCTGTGCGCCGCGGCTGCCAGCACCGCCGCATGAACGAGATCGCCGTTCAGCACCGCCACCCCGTCCGGGGCCAGCCCCTCGAAGATCGAGGCCTTCTCGCGCGCCACGCCCGCCTCGCCGTCGACGAAGGCCTCGATATGGACCGGACCGACGGTGGTGACGCAGGCCGCGTGGGGCCGCACCATCCGGGCCAGCGGCGCGATCTCGCCGGGCGCGTTCATGCCGATCTCGAACACGGCGCGTTCCGTCGCGCGCGGCATCCGGGCCAGGGTCAGGGGCACGCCGATATGGTTGTTGTAGCTCTTGATCGAGGCATGGGCCGGACCGGCCAGATCGAGACCGGCCTTGACCGCCTGGGTGACGCTGGTCTTGCCGACCGAGCCGGTGACGGCGCCGCGACGGACCTGCGGGCTCCGGTCCCGCGCGGCGACGCCGAGCGCTTCCAGCGCGCGCAGGGTGTCGGCGGCGACCACCGACGGCCCGCCCTCGACCGCGTGTTCGGTCAGCGCCCCGGTCGCCCCGGCGGCGAAGGCGGCGGCGGCGAACTCGTGCCCGTCGCGCGCGCCCTTCAGGGCCAGGAACAGGTCACCCGGAACGATCTCGCGGCTGTTGTAGGTCAGGCCGGTGGCCGCGAACGCCGGGCCGGACAGGCGACCGCCGGTGGCGGCCTCGATCTCGACGGAGGTCCAGAGAGGCCCCGAAAAAGGAATGGTGTCAGGCATGGATCCGGAGGGCTTCGGCGGCTTCGGTGGCGTCGTCGAAGGGGTGGGTCACCGCGCCGACGATCTGACCCTGTTCATGCCCTTTTCCGGCGATCACCACCACATCCCCGTCGCCCATTTGATCGACCGCCCAGCGGATTGCCTCGCGCCGGTCGCCGATCTCGCGCGCGTCCGGACAGCCGGCCCTGACCGCCTTGCGGATAGCGGCGGGGTCTTCCGAGCGGGGGTTGTCGTCGGTGACGACGGCCAGGTCGGCCAGACGGCCCGCGATCTCGCCCATGATCGGCCGCTTGGCCCGGTCGCGGTCGCCACCGGCGCCGAAGACGACGATCAGCCGTCCCGTCGCATGCGGCCGCAATGCCTTCAGCACCGTCTCCAGCCCGTCGGGCGTGTGCGCGTAATCGACATAGACCTCGCCGCGCCCGTCGCCGGCGACGCGCTGCAGCCGGCCCTGTGCCCCGCTGATCATCTCCATCGCTGCCAGCACGCGGTCGGCTGCCTCGCCGGCCGCGATGCACAGGCCCGCCGCGACCAGGGCGTTGGAGGCCTGGAAGGCCCCGGCCAGCGGCAGCAGCACCTCGTGGCGCTCGCCCCGCGCGTCGATGCTCAGGCGCTGGCCTCCGGGCACGGCCTGACGGCCCAGCAGCGACAGGTCGCGGCCCCGCTCGCCCACCGCCATGACGCCCAGGCCGGACATGATCGAGGCGGCGGCGAAACTGGAATAGGCGTCTGAATCGGCGTTCAGCACGGCGGTCCGGCCGCGCGGCAACAGGGTCTCGAACAGCCGCAGCTTGGCGTCGCGATAGGCGTCCATGGTGCCGTGATAGTCGAGGTGGTCCTGCGTCAGGTTGGTGAAGGCGGCGGCCTTCAGGCTCACGCCGTCGAGGCGGCGCTGGTCGATGCCGTGCGACGAGGCCTCCAGCGCCAGATGGGTGACGCCGTCGGCGGCCAGTTCGGACAGCAGGCGGGCGGCGTCGGCGGCGTCGGGACTGGTCAGGCCCGGACCGGTCAAGGTCCTGTTGACGGTACCGGACTGGGACATGACGCCGAGCGTCCCCATGCTGGCGGCCTTCAGCCCCAGCCCGGCCCATATCTGGCGACAGAAGGCGGCGACCGAGGTCTTGCCATTGGTGCCCGTCACCGCCACGCAGGTCGCGGGCTGGCTGCCGTAAAAGCTCCGCGCGGCGATGGCATAGGCGCGCCGCACGTCGCCCGAGGTGACCAGCACCGGCGCGAGGGCCAGGTCGGTGTCCGACGGCGCCAGAACGGCGACGGCCCCCTGCGACAGGGCTTGCGGGATAAAGGCGCGGCCGTCGGCGGCGCTGCCCGGCAGGGCCACGAACAGCGAACCCGGCCCGACCTTGCGGCTGTCGGCGGTGACGCCGGTGATGAGCGGGTCGGCGGCGACATCGCGGCGCAGCAGCTCTGACAGGCGGATCGCGCTCATCGACCGTCGCCTTCCAGGTCCTCGAAGGCCGGGACGCGGTCGCCGACGGCGGTGCGATAGCGGTCGGCGCGTCGCTCGATGTCGAGGAAGGGGGCGATCCGTTCGGCGATCCGCCCCACCGCCGGGGCGGCCACGAAACCCCCGGTGCGCGGATAGGTCTGGGGCTCGTCGATCAGCACGAGGATCTGATAGCGACGGGCATCGACCGGCCCGTCGGCCGGAAAAACGCCCGCGAAAGTGCCGACGGCGTGGGCCGTCGAATAGTGGCCGTTGATCGACTTGTTGGCCGATCCGGTCTTGCCGCCGACGCGCAGGCCCGGGGCCTCGGCGCGGCTGCCCGAGCCGCTGACCACATTGCGCCGCATCAGGTCCAGCAGGGTCAGGGAGGTTTCGGCCGAGACGATCTGGCGCGCCCGGACATCCGGCTGGCCGCCCTTGCGCAGCGTCAGCGGCAGATAGCGGCCCCCGTTGGCCAGCGCCCCCATGGCGGCGGCGACCTGCAGCGGCGTGACCGAGACGCCATAACCGAACGACAGCGACGCCAGGGTCGAATTCGACCAGTCGGCGGGCAGTTGCGGGTTCTCCGACGGAAACTCGAACGGCGCCCGGCTCAGCAGACCGAACCGGTTGAAATAGTCGCGCATCACCGCCGGCCCCATCCGGGTCGCCAAGAGCGAGGTGCCGATGTTGGACGAGTGGAGATAGACCTCCTCCAGCGTCATCACCCGGTTCTCGGCGTGGAAGTCGGTGATCCGGCGCCGGCCGATCTGCAACGCCTCGGAGGCGTCCAGCAGGGTGGTCATGTCGGCCCGCCCCGTGTCGAGGGCGGCGGCGACGGTGAAGGTCTTGAACACCGACCCCATCTCATAGGTGGCGGCCGAGGCCAGATTGCGCGAATTGCTCGCTGGCCAGCTGGCCATGCCCAGAACCTCGCCGGTCTGGACATCGGTGATGATACCCACGGCCCCCTTGGCCCCCGACGCGGCTGCGGCGACGGCCAGTTCGTTCTCCAGCACGCCCTGGACCCGCAGGTCGATCGAGACCTCGAAGGACTCGCCGCGCGCGCCGGCGGCGCGGATCTCGTCGTTGAAGGCGCGCTCGGCGGCCGACAGTCCCTCACCGCCCGTGTCGACGCTGCCGACCACATGCCGGGCGGACTGCCCCAGCGGATAGACGCGCACATCCTCCGGCTCGAAACTGACCCCGCCCAGGGCCAGGGCATGGACCGAGACCTTTTCCTGTGGCGTCAGCCGGTTGATCACCAGGGCGCGCTCTTTGCCATAGAGCACCTTTTCAAGCTTGGCCGCGGTGGCGCGCGGCAGGGCGCGGTGGATCCGGACAGCGGCGGCGCGACGATCCCAGACCTCGGCCGGATCGATATAGAGGCCGTAGTGGGTGATGTTGCTGGCCAGCAGCGCGCCGTTGCGGTCGACGATGTCGGCGCGGACCACGGCGTTCGGATGCCGCGACAGGCCTACGCCGCCCCCCGCCTTCAGCAGGGCCGCATTGACCGCGCCCAAGGCCAGGCAGACGAACACCGCCGAGAAGACCGACAGGATGACGAAGATGCGGACCCGGGTGTCCTCCTCGGGCCTCGCCTTGGCATGGGCGCGGCCGAAGGCGTGCTCGACCCACCACATCGCTTCGGACAGCCAGCGCCACGTCGGGATGAAACGGCGCAAGCCCCAGGACGGCGCGGACCGGCCGGCCAGATGCGGATCGTGGGCGCTCATCGCACGACCTCTGCGGGCTCGGGGGCGGGTGCCGGGACAGAGGCTGCGGCCGCTTCGGGGGGCGCGATGACGACCGGGCGCGGGTCGGGAATGGGGGCGAGGGTCGACAGGCCGGCCTCGGTCGCCCGGCGGTGCACATCGACCGGGGCCAGACCAGCCCCGCGCGACAGGGCCTCCAGCCGGTCGGGCCGCTCCAGCCGGGCGACCTCGGCGCGCAGCAGGCGGACCCGCTGGCCGTTGTCGGTGATCTGGCGCTCCAGATCGCTGATGCGGGCGCTTTGGCGGGCCGCGGCGGCCTTGGCCAGATAGACCGAGAACACCATGGCCCCGACCACCAGCAGGCCGATGATCTCGATCCAGCGGACGCCGCGCACCTTCCAGGCGAACAGCCGGTTCAGCGTGGCGGCGGCGGCGCTCATGCGGCGATCCTCCCCCCGATTGGGCCCCACGGCGTTGCATCGGTGCGGACGGCGGCGCGCAGCTTGGCCGAACGGGCGCGCGGATTCTCCGCGCGCTCGGCCTCGCCGGCCTCGCGGGCTCCCTTGAACGACAGGGTGAAGCTGGGCTCGCGGGTCTCGACCACGACGGGCGCATGCCGCGACCCGCCGGGCGCATTGCCGGTCCGCTCGGTCAGGAAGGCCTTGACGATCCGGTCCTCGAGCGAATGGAAGCTCACCACCGCCAGCCGGCCGCCCGGCGACAGGGCGGCCTCGGCGGCCTCCAGCCCGGCGCGCAGCTCCCCCAGTTCGTCGTTGACGGCGATACGCAGGGCCTGGAACACCCGGGTGGCCGGATGGATCGGCGCGCCGCGACGGCCGCCCAGCGCCTTTTCGACCACGGCGGCCAGGTCGAGGGTGCGCGCGAACGGCTGTTCGGCCCGGCGCCGCAGGATCGCCGTGGCGACCCGGCCCGACTGGCGCTCGTCGCCGTACAGTTTGAAGATATGGGCCATCGGCCCGTGCTCCCAGCCGTTGACGATGTCGGCGGCGGTCTGGCCCCCGTGATCGTCGTTGGCCGACATCCGCATGTCCAGCGGCCCGTCGCGCAGGAAGGAAAAGCCGCGCTCGGCCTGGTCCAGTTGCATCGACGAAACGCCGATGTCGAACACCACCCCGTCCAGCCGCGCCGCGCCGCTGTCTGCGAAGGCCCGAGCCAGACCCGAGAACGGCGTCCGAACCAGGCTGAACCGGCCGGGATGGTCGTTGGCCACGGCCTCGGCATGCGCCTGAACGGTCGGGTCGCGGTCGAGGGCGATCACCGTCGCCCCGGTCGCCAGAATGGCCCGGCTATAGCCGCCGGCTCCGAAGGTGGCGTCGATCATCACGTCGCCCACGCCCGGGGCCAGGGCCTCGATCACTTCATCGAGCAGGACGGGGGCATGGGGGGCGGTCATCCGCCCTGCCCCGTGAACACGTCGCGCGCCAGGGCCCGGACCGGCGCCTTGCGGGCGGCCCATCGGGCCTTGTCCCAGACCTGGAAGCGCGACCCCTTGCCGACGATGACCACCGCCTCGCCCAGCCCGGCCTCCTGGCACAGGCTTTCCGGCAGGGTGATGCGGCCGCCACCGTCGTAGGACAGGTGCCGCTGGCCGCCGAAGAAGGCCTCTTCGAGCGCGTCACGGGCCGGACTGCCGAACGGCAGGGCCTCGATCCGCTGCACATACAGAGCCGTCAGATCGTCCCCGCCGGCCTCAAGGCAGTCGTCGACCAGAGACAGCAGGCAGAAGACACCGGTTTCGACGCCCTTGCCGGCGACGCGAAACTCCTGCGGCACCTGCAGGCGCCGCTTGCCGTCGAGTTGTTTCTCATAGGTCCCGAGAAACACGCCTGCCCCCACTCGGACCCTGCGGCCCGCCCTCTGATCCCTTGCACGCCACGCGGCGACGACTACCCTGCCCGAAAGACTGGGATAGCATGGGATCAACTGGGTCTCAATGGGATTAGTTGACGCCAGTTAACCTCAATTGCGGCAATCCAACCTGTATAACCGTGAACATACACAGAACATCGACAGTATAAACAGCCTGTGGACCAATCCTGCGCCGCAAAGCGGGCCCAGGGGTTAACGCGGGAACGGGGCCGCGCCCGAGCAGCGAGCGACCGCGTCGCAAGCGTTAGCGCCCCAAAAAAGTAATGTCAGACGGCCTGTAAGCCGGGTTCTGTTCCGTCCGAAAACGGCGACGATCATTCCTCTGGACCGGCCATTGCTGACCGGTTCTCGCGACCTACCCGGACGTCTCGGGCGATGAACCCTGCGAAGCGAGCCCCGCGCGACGTCCCTATTCGGTCTTGCTCCAGGCGGGGCTTGCCATGCCGTCCCTGTTGCCAGGCACGCGGTGGGCTCTTACCCCACCCTTTCACCCTTACCGGTCCCGCGGGTCCGGAGGTTTGCTTTCTGTGGCGCTATCCCTCGGGTCACCCCGGGCGGGCGTTACCCGCCGCCTTTTCACCGTGGAGCCCGGACTTTCCTCGACAGGGGCCGAAACCCCCACCGCGACCGCCCGACCGTCTGACGGGCGGGTTAGTGCGCTTGCAGGCGGCGAGGGTCAACACAATGATGTCTGCGACGGCAGGTTGTGCTATCGTCAGGCTTATGGCCCAGCCCGTCCCGAACCACCCCACCCACCTTGAGCCAGAGGCTTCTGCTGACAGTGAGGCGCGTCTGGCGTGGGAACGCGTACGGCTCGCAGAGGCCGAAGAGGATTTTGCCAACGGTCGGTATATCGAGGGCGACGAGGCTGAAGCATGGCTTGCCAAGGAACTGGCTGACGCCCAGGCCATGATTGATCGACAGCCGGATTGACACGGGTCTACAGGCTCGGGATCTCGCAGAGAGCGCGAGCCGACCTGGCAGCGATACGACGTTGGCTCTTGCAGCCCGGAAGCGGCAGACGCTCATACGAGCGGTATCGCAATATTTTGAAGGCAATCCGTGACCTGAAGACAAGCCCGCAGCGGTGGCCGACCGGGCCGCTTGGCTCTCACCGGGAAAGGCCTGTCGAGGGCCACCGGATCTTCTACCGAACGCTCGAATCCGAACAACGCATCAGAATCTTCCGCGTCTTCGGCCCCTACCAGAACCGCTCCGCGTCCTAGTTCATGACTCCCGTCGCACTCTCCGCCGTCGCCAGCTGCAGCACCCCCATCAGCGTTGCCCGCGTCTCGCCGTCGGCCACGCCGTCCACCCGTGATGGTCGCCAGTGGCGCTGAAAGGCGGCGACGGTCAGCCGCGTCGCCTCGTCATAGTCGCCGCCCGGCGGCAAGGCATAGCCCAGCCGGTGCAGGCCCGCCCGCAGCACGACCACTCCCAGCCCCGCGTCGCCGACGCCCAGCGGAACCCCAAGCGCCGCGATCCGCTCCTGCGCCGGTTCGAACCACAGCCCATGCCCGA